>JBJKSK010000489.1:0-6829 GCA_046704125.1 Desulfobacterales bacterium
CTCCAGGATACGTCCGGTGACCGCTTCGATAATGGCTTGACGCTTGCTTTCTCCCGAAAGGGCGGCGCGCTCCCGGGTTGCGTTGTCGCCAGAGCTGGTTTCCGGTCCGGCCGTCCGGTCTTTGCACAGCCGCCGGGTATAGGCCTGAAGAACGTTATGGATTTTGTATCCAGGAATCTGCATAAAGGTTTGCAGCCTCATTCTTTAGATCGGAAACATCGACCCGAAACTTTAGGAAAAATATTCGGGGACGCGGCCAGGCGCGTCCCCGGGCAACTACCGGTCAATCATCGAAATGGCCTTTTGGCCCCTTGTCTGTGGTGATCGCGGCGGCCCGCTGGGAAATTTTTTCCGCAGTCCATTGCGCCGGCGTTTCGATCCGCGCGGCCTTGGGACCCGGATCGTAGCCTCCGGCTTCCAAAATGGCTTGCAGTACCAATGGCGCAGTGCCGGAACTGTTGAGCACGTTGACCATCATATTGTACACGAAATCCTCGACGCGTCTGGCCATCCGTTCTCTTATGGCCATCGGCTGACCGAGCAGTTTAGGTTCGAAGGGCAGATTAAGCTTTTTATAATCTCCCTTTTTAAGTCCCTTGGCATCGGCATAGGCTACCATGGAGGCCCACAGCTGCTCGCCCATTCCGGCATTTGGCACCTTGATGAAGCGTCCGTGGGCATCCATCTTGGCATTACCGTAATCATTGACCTCCAGACCCCAGGAGATCATTTGCAGCGCCGTGGCCACATTGGCTTTTGTGGTGCGAGTCTGATTGGCAATTTCCCGCAACCGCTCCGAGCTGTTTCCGGAAGTGCCGTGCTGGGCACCGGAGACATGGTAGGGGGCTATAGCCTGGTGGATACGGGCGGTCAACTCCACCTGGATGCCTTGATCGCTGGCTTCGATGCCGTGGGTCGTGCCGTTGTTCAGCGCGATCCAATTCGGAAAGATGTCATGGGCGTTTAACCCCTGGATCAAAAACAAAGCCTCCTGCACCGTGGAAAGGCCCTCTTTGCCCTTGATTTCTCCCACTTCGGTTTCCAAACCGGCCCAGGCGGGGATAAAGGGGTTGAGCGCCAGGTTGGCGTTGAGATTTTTCTCGTCCGGCATGTGCGAGGCGTCAATGGCAATGGAGGTGATGCCCGCTTCGAAGATGGAGGGGATCTCAATTTTGGCCGGTTCGATGTCGGCTTCGCTCTTGATGCCGAAATGGTCGGCATGAATGGCCACGGGGATGGTGATGCCCAGTTCGTTGCAGACGGCATCCACTTGTCTGGCCATGTTCCAGTAGTTGACGGCACAGTATGCGCTAGCCCCTCCTTCGGACCTGGCGATTTCGATGATAATGGCCGCATTGGCTTTCTGGGCGGCCTGAAGGGCGCCCCGGATCACGAAATGGTTTCGCCCGTTGGCCGCCATGGCGATGGCCTTTCCCTTGCGCAGCATGGCCAGATCGATAAATTTTCCGCTGACAATCAGAGCCCGGGAATGGGGAAAGAGCTTTTTGATGTTGGGGGGACGGCCGATCTGCAGGGCCTTGTCAAAATCGGTACGGTTTTCCGGCATGACTGACCTCCTTTTTGTAGGGGATGTCCACTATCGGATATCTGTGGCGGGACAGGCCCGCAAACCACATGCTAAAGTGCATGGAATGCCTCTTATTCGCTGCTGGGCGCCGGGGACAAAGGTGCCTGTTTTTGTCGATTGGCCCAGGCATTGTATTGCTCGACGGCTTGATCGTAGGCCTGCCGTTGGGCATCATAGGCCTGAATCTTTTTTTCTAGCTCCATGGCCTTTTGTTTAAACTGGATATGCTGCGGGAAGGTATGCACGGATTTTCGCTGCATTTCCAGCAGTTTTTTTTCCTCCTGCAGTTCCTTATGAAGTTTTTCCAGTGCCTGGCGCTGTTGATTCAATTGCTTGGGAGTGATCGGGGGCTGCGGAAGCGACGTCGGTTTGGCCGCCGGCTGGCCGACAGGCGGCTGTGAAGACGGGGTTTTGATTTGAGGACTCTGGGACTCGCCATACTGTTGCACGCGGGAACGTTGATCGGCAGGGACCTTCAACAGGTCATCGGTGTAAAGAACATTTCCCTGAGGGTCGACATAGCGATAAATTTGAGCGCTGGCCGAACAGACCACCATCATCAGCATTACCAGCAGGAAAAAGGCAACTTTCATGGCAGTGTCTCCTTGGCCCGGGATCACCCGGAAATTCCAATACGTTGGAAAACCCCATGAGCGGCAAAAAAAAATCGTGGCATCTTGCCCCGGGGTGTGTTTATCCGACTATAAGGAGCATGCCGGCAGCATGTCAATCGGTAATACCGTTTGACAATGCCATCTGGTAATGTAGATAAGAAACATTGGAATGTCCATTATCCAGTATTGAACCGCAGAAATATCTCGGAGCCTGGCGTCAGGAAACGGCCAAACGCCCAGCGCTATGGTCCGACTTCAGGCTCGAGGACGTTTATCATGCCCCGATCACGCAGGACGCTTCACAGGAATGATATGAAAAATAAAGCAGGTGGTTATGTGCTTCTGGTCGTCCTTGTACTGAGTTTAGGTGCCTGCGCCCCTCGGAAGATTTCGGTTGCTCCGGCGCGACCGCGCATCGGCCCCGCCGAGCAGCTGTTTATGCAGGCCGAGCAGTCTTTTGAGCAAAAATCCTGGAATCGGGCCATGGCCCTTTATCAGGACTACCTCAAACGGTTTCCGGACGGTTCCCGGGTTCCGGAGGCACTGATGAAGCTCGGAGCGATTCACGATGCCCGAAACGGGTACCTGGCCGCCAGAAAGGCCTATGAGGAGATTCTCTCCCGTTTTCCGGAAAGCCCCTTTGCCGATGATGCCCGGTACGGCATACTCGCCAGCTATTATGCGGCTGGCGACTATCGTCAGGTCACCCGGCGAGCCGCCGAATTTTTAACTCAGACGCCTTCTCGACTTCAGCAAGTCAAGATTTTGGCCATCCTTGGCGACAGCCATCTGGCCATGGGGGCAGTCCCCGAGGCCGTTTCCGATTTCAGCCGGGCTTTAGCGCAAGCCCCTGCAGAGGAAGCCCCATCCCTGAAGGGAAAATTTGAACAAGCCATCAGGCGCTTGACGCCGGCACAAATTCAAAAAATGTTGGATCAGCATCCTGCTGCTGCGCTTCGAGGGTATTTGACCTTTCAACTTGGGTTCGACGCGTATCAGGAGCATCGAAACCAAGCCGCACGGAATGCACTGACCAATTTTGTCACACAGTTTCCAGATCATGAATACGTCCCCCAGGCAAAGCAGATGCTCCACGAATTATCCGCTACGCCGGTGCATGTCAAACGAATCATAGGCTGCCTGCTTCCTCTCAGCGGGCCTTATCGGGCTTATGGAAACAGGACCTTAAAAGGCATCGAACTGGCCATGATGCAATCCTCGCAGCAGGTAAACGGGCCGGCCATTCATCTGGAAATTAAGGATACCGGCTCTCAGGGACAGGGAGTCGTCAAGGAGGTAAACCAGCTGGCCGCGATGGGGGCGGCAGCCATTATTGGCCCATTGGTTTCGCCCGAAGCGGCGGCCGGAGCGGCACAGGCCGATGGAATTCCCATGGTCGTGCTGAGTCAAAAGGAGGGGATTCCGGAAATCGGGGACTATATTTTCCGAAACTTTCTCACTCCGCAGATGCAGGTAAAAGCCTTGGTGCGATATGCGGTTGACCAGCGAGGGATGAGCCGTTTTGCCATTCTTTACCCGAGGGAAAATTACGGCACGACCTTTGAAAATCTGTTCTGGAACGAGGTGGTCGCCAATGGCGCCACGATTACCGGTGTGCAGTCCTATAATCCGTCAGATACCGACTTTGCGGCGCCGATCAGCAAACTTGCCCATCAACACCTTTCTATCGGGGCCCAGCAGGGCCAGAGGCCTTCCAGTTCCGCGGACTTCGAGGCGCTATTTATCCCCGATGGTCCGCAGAAAGCGGGTCTGATCGTGCCTCAATTGCCGTTTAACAACGTGACTGGAATTACCCTGCTGGGAACAAACTTGTGGGACTCAGAGCAGTTGATCCACATGGCCGGCAATTATCTCCAGGGGGCTGTGGTGGTGGATGGCTTCTTTGTTCATAGCCAGCGGGATTCGGTGAAAAAATTTGTTGAACAGTTCAAGCGGGTTTACGGCCAACTTCCCGGCTATATCGAGGCCGTGGCCTACGATACGTCCACGATCCTATTCAAGGTGCTTTCAGACCCAAAAATCAAGAGTCCGCAAGACGTTTTGAATGCCCTTTGGAACATGAAGCCCTTTGACGGCGTCACCGGCATGACAAGCTTTGACAAATCCGGAGAAGCGATCAAGACACCCTATCTGTTGCAGGTCCGTGGGAGGCAACTGGTTGAGCTGAACACCCCGTAGGGCTCTATTATGGCCCGCAAGTACCTAAAGCTGAAATGCTTAGAATCTCTTGTATCGTGAATTTGTTAGGGATAATTTTCAAGTTTCGGTAGATAATCATTCCATGAAATGTGCCTACATCGCTTACCGGTACCTGAGCAGCGGTCTTTTTTTTACCGTGCTGCCCTCCGCACTTTTGGCTAGCCTGTCATCGGATCGTTGGAAGGGCAGTTTGCGCCAGCGGATGGGAATCTATTCTTCCCAGTTGAAACCGTTTAAGGAGGGTGTCCCTCGGGTCTGGATCCATGCGGTTTCCGTAGGAGAGGTGGGGGTGGCTGCCACATTGCTGGATCGGCTCGCTGTTCTGGTGCCGGAGGCAGCCATCGTGATTTCAACGACTACGCATCAGGGCTGGGTTCAGGCCCGAGAGAAACTTGGCAAACGGGCTGCCTGTATTTTTGCCCCGGTGGACGCACCTGTGGCCGTCAAACGGGCACTCAAGGCCATCCGCCCAGACGTTTTGGTCTGCCTCGAGACGGAAATCTGGCCCAACCTGTTGATGACCGCCAAGCAAATGGGAGTGGCTACCGCACTGGTCAACGGCAGGATTTCAAAGCGCTCAATCCGGGGATATGGCCGAGTTCGTTGCTTGTTGACCGCAGTGCTGCAAAATGTCGATGAATTCAGCATGATTGGTCCTGGCGATGCGCGGCGCATACGGTGGCTGGGTGCGCCATCCGATCGCATTGCTGTCAAAGGCAATGCCAAGTTTGATACCCTTGTCAGTCCTATGAAACCCGGCGTACTGGAAACTGAGCGTCGACGCCTTGGGCTGTCGGGAACCGAGCCTGTCCTGGTGGCAGGCAGCACCCGCCATGGTGAAGAAGACATTCTCCTGGAGGTATTTGAAACGCTGAGCCGTCGTTTTCCTGAGGCGGTGATGATTTTAGCACCGCGGCACATCCAGCGGGCAGCCGGTATCGAGGCGCGGGTTCGGCAAAAGGGCTTTGACTGTCAGCGTTTTACGGATCTGGATCGGGGCGTGGACCGATGGGCCCCGGTGATTGTGCTCGACACCATCGGGCATCTGAGCGATGTTTACAGCATTGCCACGGTGGTTTTTTGCGGGGGCAGCCTCGTTCCTTTGGGAGGACAGAATTTGTTAGAACCTGCCCTATGGGGAAAACCCGTGTTGTATGGACCTTGTATGGATGATTTTCGGGAAGCCAGAGATCTCATCGAGGAGGCCGGGGGCGGAGAAACCGTGTCCGACGGAAAAATACTGGCCCAACGGGTGATGGGGCTGATGGCTAATCCGGAAGCGGCCCAAAAGATGGGCGATCGAGCCAAAGCCGCCGTGGTTTCCCAGGCTGGGGCCGCAGACGGCCACGCATCGGTCATCGCCCGCCTTTTGATCGAAAGAGCGTGAGCAGGGCAGGGGTCCATAATATTAGTTTTTCAGGCTTCCCTGCCCTGTGGCTTCCAGCACGCTGAGCCAAAGTGTCCCATCCGGGTCCACCTGCTTTCGTTTGCCTGCCGAGAGGCTCATGGGGATGTGAACAAAATGGTTGTTCCAGCGGCCCAAGAGCACCATGGTTTTTCCAGCCATCCCAGCATGCACCGCATCCCGACCCAGAAAGCTGCAGAAGACCTTGTCGTTGGCATTGGCCGGCAAACTTCGGATCATATAGCTGGGGTCTATGTATTTCAGCGTAATTTCAAGGCCTTTTGCCTTGAAGCGCTTGGATATGGCCTCCCTGAGAAAGATACCGATGTCTTTTAGCCGGATATTGCCCGATTCATCCCGTTCAATCTTGCCGTTTTCAAAAAATTGTTGGCCGGCGCCTTCAGCCACCACGATCACGGCGTGGCCTCGGTTTTTGAGTCGGGCTTCCAAGGCGCTGAGAAGCCCCTTGGGGCCATCCAGATCGAAATCGACTTCGGGGATCAGAACGAAGTTGACATCCTGCTGGGCCAGCGCCGAGGTGGCGGCGATAAATCCGCTGTGGCGTCCCATGAGTTTGATCAAGCCAACGCCGTTGGGGTAGGCCTCGGCCTCCTTGTGGGCGCCCCTGATAGCCTGAGTGGCCACGTCCACGGCCGTGTCGAAGCCAAAGGTGCGCGAAACCATATGAATGTCGTTGTCGATGGTTTTGGGAATGCCCACGACGCTAATTTTGAGATTGCGTTCGGAGATGGTGCCGGCGATTTTGGCGGCGGCCATCAGGGTGCCGTCGCCGCCGATCATAAAGAGGATCCCGATATTCATCCGCTCCAGGCTGTCCACGATCTCATCGATAGGCTGGGGCCCCCGGGAGGATCCGAGAATGGATCCGCCCATCTCCAGTATGTTGACTACCGATTCCGGGCTAAGCTGCATGACATCGTGTTTGTATTTTGGGATAAATCCCTGAAGGCCGTAGCGGATGCCATAGATGTTGCGTACGCC
>JBJKSK010000490.1:0-8475 GCA_046704125.1 Desulfobacterales bacterium
TCGCTGTCACCCTGGCGGCCATGATCGGCGTGTTCCTGGCGGCCGAAATCGCTGCCTTCATCATATGCTGGGAGATCGCCGCGCTGGCGATCTGGGGGCTGATTGGCTTCAAGACCCGCGACAGCGAACCGGTCGCGGCGGGCCTGCTCACCCTGGGCCTTTCGGAGCTTGGTTCGCTGATGGGGTTTGCGGGGTTGTTGATCCTCGGGTCCGGTGCCGGAAGCATGCACCTGGCCACAATCGTTGGGGCGGCGCCGAAGCTTGCGCCCGGGATCACCGCCGCCGGCTGCGTGCTCACGTTCTTCGGCTTTGGCATGAAGGCCGGCATCGTGCCCCTGAATCTGTGGTTGCCGGCCGCCCACGGCAGCGCGCCGCGCGCCATTTCTCCGATCCTTTCCGGCGCCACGCTAAACCTCGGCCTTTTCGCCTTTCTGCGTCTGGACCTGGCACTGGCACGCACCGATCCGTGGCTGGGCCTGATGATCCTAGTCACCGGCGCGGCAACGGGACTGACCGGCATCATCTACGCCATGATGGAGCGCGATCTCAAGCGTTTGCTCGCCCAGAGCTCAATCGAAAATATCGGCATCGCCACCGCGGCCTTTGGCGCCGGCTTCACCTTTGCCGCGCTCAACCACCCCATGCTCGCGGGCCTGGCACTGATCGCCGGCCTTTACCACATGATCAATCACTCTGCCTGCAAGACACTGCTTTTCCTGGGCGCCGGCGGCATCGACATCGCCGCGGGGACCCATCAGCTCGATGATCTGGGGGGGCTCATGGGCCGGGTGCCGCTGCTGGCCACGCTGTTTCTCCTGGGTACGTTTGCCATCTCCGCGCTGCCTCCGTTTAACGGCTTCGTAAGCGAGTGGCTCACACTGGAATCCCTGCTGCGGGCCGTCGAGCTGGGTCCCGTGGCGGTGCGCATCACCTTCGCGCTGGCCGGGGCCGCACTTGCGCTCACCGCCGGGCTGGCGGTGACATGCTTTGTCATGGTCAGCGGCAGCGGGCTCATGGGGCTGGCGCGTTCAAACGGTGCGGCCAACGCCCGGCATGCGCCGTGGACCGTAACCGCCCCCATGGCCGTGCTCATCGTGATCTGCTTGGGGCTGGGGGTGCTGGCCACCGGCGTCATCCCCGTGCTGGGCCGCCTGGTCGCCCCGCTTATCGGTGTCGACGCGTCGGCCGCCCTGGTACCGGATTTTTTTCATGGCGCACCGTCACTGGCGCCCGCCCTGACTTCCGATCTCACCCATATCGGCGCCCGGATCGGGCACACCGTGCTCCCGCTGCGGGGCCTGGTCGTGCTCCACTCCAGCGCCACCACACCCGTGGTCTTCGCCATGTCCACAGGCCTCACGCTTGCCGTAATCGCATTTCTGCTGCTGATCGTGTGGGCGCTGGTGCGCGTGTTTAACCGGCGCAAAGTGACCCGCACCCGGTTATGGGATGCCGGCCTGACGTACCTGCGCCCGGACATGACCTACACGGCAACCGCCTTTGCCTCTCCCGTCCGAGTGCTATTCGATGCCATGCTGCAACCCGTCGTCTACAGCCGCAGATACCTGCTCGGGGCGTTTGTCACGGGCGTCCACCACAAGGAGTCATCCGCCCACATCGTCCAACGATGGGTCATCAACCCGGTTACAAGCGCCGTGACGGCAGTCGCAAACGCGCTGGCACGGCTGCATCACGGCCGGGTGACCCATTATGCCGCCTACGTGCTGGCCGCTCTTCTGGTCGCGCTGTTAATCGCCGCAGTATTGTCGTAGTCCGCTTTTGAAAATCCCCAAAAAACCAACTGGCCTGTCAAGCCGGCTTTTCAAAGGCATCCTTGTTCAATGGGCAGCCCCCGATGCTTTTCTGTCACCGCCTTGGCCCATACCGTCAGGAACTGCGTACAAACATGAGCAACAGGAGAATCAGCAAGGTGACAATCCAACCCACTACGTATCGCAGCATCGCCCGCTTGGCTTTTTCCTTTTCCAGCCAGGTGCGCGGATGAACACCCTTTAAGAAGAAAACAATCTTGCTTGCCAGGTTCACGCTCACCACGTTTACGGCAAGAAGCAACCCCGCACCCATGGCAAGCGCCGGCTCTCCGGCGCCCAGCATGATCCCCAGCGTGGCGGCAGGCGGCAGCAACGGCACGGCGACCATTACGCCCACCAAGACACCGGATAACCCGGTAGTTAAAGAAAGGGCCGCCGCGGCACCCGAGGCGAGCGCCAAAAAAATCGAGTCGAGCGAGGCCCGGGTCCGCGACATCAGCTCATGGCCGGTCAGGGCCGATGGCCAGAGCACGCCGAAGACCGCCGACAAGGCAACCGCCAGCAAAACGCCGAAGAAAAGGGTCCGGGCCGATTTGCGCATCAAGGAGACATCGCCCAGGGCCGTTCCCAGGCTCAGCGCCAGGTTCGGCCCCAGCAACGGCGCGATGACCATGGCGCCAATCAAGACCGCGACGTTGTTCTCGATAAGTCCGATGGCCGCCACCACCGTGGACAACACCACCAACAGACAAAAGTTCAAGTCAAGCCGGGCGCCTTTTTCAACCTCCTCGTAAATCAATTCCCGAGCCGCCGTTGCAGAATCCTCATTCTTTTTCTTTTCCTCATCCGGTTTGGGCAAAGAGGCCTCCACGGACAACACGAGGATGCGGGCCGTGGGCTGGGCCCCCAGCACGTTTTGCAGGGTGTCGAGAGCCAACTGAAGCTTGTCGTCACTGACTAGCATCCGCATGGGCTGCATGCCGTCTGTGCCCACGAGGCCAAGCCGGAAATCCATGGCTTTGGCTTTCTTTGCGATGACCGAAACGATGTCCGAACTACCGGCATCCGCGATTATCTCGACGTATTTCATGGTCGCTGGTCCTTGGATGGCCTTCCTGGCAATTGGCCGGATGATATATGCGCCAGATGGTTCGCTTTAACCTGAACAGTACTGGAATCAGATAGTTAGAGGTAATCCAGGCGGGTCGGAATTGTCAACGGATATGTTTGTGGATCAACGGCCAAGGGGCCAGGCCAGCTTTAGTGGGCGTTTTTTTTCCTTGCTATTTTAATCTTGTTCAACTAAAAAGCCCCCCAAAAAACATCGGACCGATTTGGGGATGGAGTCCCCCATAAACCGCCCGGGCTGGGCTAATGACTTCTGCCGGCAAAAATGTACGGTGGGGAGCCGTTTATTGGAAGACAGCTCGAAGGCGGTTTTTTTTTGCCCCGACATTTCCAGCACGGCTCGGGCCGGCAACCGCTGCGATAATCAAGGATGCAAAAAATGACGCAAACCAAAACAGACTTTTCCACCGGGAACACGACCCTTTCGGGCCTGCTGGGAAAGGCCGCCGACACCGTCCCGGAGACCGGACCGGAATTTGTGCATTACGGACCCAAACTGACCGATTTGCGCCAGCGGCTGTCCGAAGGCCGGTTTCACCTGGCCGTTCTGGGCCAGTTCAAAAGGGGAAAAAGCACGCTGCTCAATGCGCTTACCGGCGAGCCGGTTTTGCCCGTGGGTGTGGTGCCGCTGACAGCGGCACCAACCTTTATTCAATTCGGACCGGACCCGAAAATCACGGTTCAATACCAGGACGGCCGTTGTGAGGATGCCTTCAGCGGCGCCTCCACCGCCGAGAGAAACGCCTACCTGGCCGGTTTTGTCACGGAGGCGGGAAACCCCAAAAACCAACGCGGGATTGCCACCGTGCAGGTCGACCTGCCGGCCCCCCTGCTCTCCGGCGGTCTGGTGCTGATCGACACGCCCGGCATCGGCTCCACCTACCGGCATAACACCGCCGCCACGCTCAATTTCTTGCAGCAGTGCGATGCGGCTTTGTTTTTGGTTTCGGCCGATCCGCCCATCACCGAAGTGGAGCTGGAGTTTTTACGCGAGGTGCAAAAAAAGGTGCCGCGGCTGTTTTTCGTCTTGAATAAAATCGATTACCTAAACGACGAGGAACTCGAGGAAGCGCTTTCCTTTTATAAGCGTGTGTTGGCGGCCCAGGCGGGCTATAATGATACCTTACCGGTTTTTTGCGTGTCGGGCCGAAATGGCATGCACGCCCGCGCGGCCGACGATGCCGGCAAATGGGCCGCCTGCGGCATGGCGCAGCTGGAGTCTTTCCTGGTGGACTTTCTCGCCAAGGAAAAACGCATGGCCCTGGCCGACGCCATCTCGGGTCGGGCCATGGATATCATCGAATCCGCCCTGATGGAAGCCGGCATCGCTTTGCAGGCCCTGCAGCTGCCCCAGCAGGATCTGGAAGAAAAAATCGCCTCGTTTGAAAACAGTCTCAAGCGCGCGGAAAGCGAACGCAGAATGATCCACGATATCCTGGAAGGCGACAAGAAGCGGGTCAACGCCTTTGTGGAAGATCAGGCCGGCCAGATGCGCCGGGAAGCCGAACAGTTTTTAAAGGACATCATGGACCGCGCCCCCGGTTCCCGGAAATTCGGCAAATCCACCAAAGCCGGCATTCAGGAGGCTTGGGCCGAAGCCATTCCAGCCTTTTTCGGAAACCAGCAGGAAGCCTTCAACCAAAGCGTTCAGGCACGCCTGCTGGAGTGCCTCGCGCCGCATGAACAGCGCCTGGCCCAGCTCGTGGAAACGCTGCGCCACACCGCCGCCGACCTTTTCCAGGTTCCCTACCGGCCGTCTGCCGGCGAGACCCCCCTGGAAATCAAACGACGGCCCTACTGGGTGTTGAATGCCTGGAATACCGATGCGCTTCCGATTCTCAAGTCCATGGAAACGCGCCTGGATGACCTGGTGCGGCGAAATGTCGGAAACATGCGCTGGTCCATGATCCAAAACCTCAACATCTCTTTTGCCCGCTTTTCTTCCAGGATCCAGGAACGTCTGGCGGAAACCGTGGAGGGAACCCACGGCGCCATCGAAGCCGCGAGCAAGCGCCGCAAAGCCGGCGGTCAAAGTGTCGCTGCGGAAATATCCCGGGTAACTTCTTGCGTCAACGCGATGCAGGCGCTGAAAAGGCAAATCGAAGCCTTTCGGAAACAGCAGTCCGACTCAAACCGTGGAAACTGAAAATGCCCGTCCACCACAACCAGAACGGCAACATTAAGGAGGGATGACTATGATGCCAAAAATTGCAGCGGTCTCCGCCATGGAAATTCTGGACTCCCGCGGAAACCCCACCATTCGAGTGTTTTGCGCCTTAGACAATGGGATCCGGGTATCGGCATCGGTTCCATCCGGGGCGTCCACCGGTGAAAACGAGGCCGTCGAACTGCGCGACGGCGACAAAAAACGCTACAACGGAAAAGGCGTCTTGACCGCGGTTCAAAACGTCAACACGCTCATCGCCCCCAAGGTCATCGGGCAAAACCCCTCGCATCAGAAAACCATCGACGATCTGATGGTCCAATTGGACGGCACCCCGAACAAAAAGCAGCTGGGCGCCAATGCCATGCTGGGCGTTTCCATGGCCGTGGCCCGCGCCGCCGCCGTGGCGGCCAAACTGCCGCTTTACGCCTACCTGGGAGGCCCGGGTGCCGTGCGCCTGCCCGTGCCCATGATGAACATCCTAAACGCCGGCAAGCATGCCGACAACAGCGTGGACTTCCAGGAATTCATGGTGATGCCCCTTGGCGCCAAAAGTTTTGCCCAGGCGCTTCGCTGCGGCGCGGAAACCTTTCATGCGCTGAAAAAAATATTGGCCCAAAAAGACTATGCCACTGCCGTCGGCGACGAGGGCGGGTTTGCCCCCGACCTGAAAAGCAACGAAGAGGCCTGTGAGCTGATTGTCGAGGCCATCTCCGCCGCCGGCTACGAGCCCGGCCGGGACGTGGCCATTGCCCTGGACCCGGCGGCCAGCTCCTTTTATGAACAGGGCAGTTACAACCTGGCCAAGTCCGGGCAGGGCCGCAAAACCAGCGATGCCATGACCGAGCTCTATGCGCAGTGGATCTCCAGGTACCCGATCGTCTCCATCGAGGACGGGCTGGCTGAAAATGACTGGGAGGGCTTTCGGGCGCATACCGCCGCCCTGGGCCAGCGGATTCAGATCGTCGGCGACGACAACTACGTCACCAACACCCGGTTTATCGAACGCGGCATCCGTGAAAAGAGCACCAACGCCGTGCTGATCAAGCTCAACCAGATCGGAACGGTGACAGAAACCATTGAAGCCATTGAACTGTGCCGCAAAGCCGGGTGGCGATACGTCATCTCCCACCGCTCGGGGGAAACCGAAGACACCTTCATGGCCGATTTCGCCGTGGCCATGGGCGGCGGCCAGATCAAAACGGGATCCGCCTGCCGCAGCGAGCGTATCGCCAAGTACAACCGGCTGCTGGAAATCGAGGCGGAACTGGGGCCGGCGGCGGTCTTCAACAACCCGCTGAAGTAAATAGATTTTCAAACCGCGGACAAGGAGACGTTCATGACCCGCCGGCTGTTGTTTAATCTCGTCCAGGTCCTGGTGATTGTGGGGTTTGCGCCACTGGTCAAGGGGGTTTTGTTGCGCTTGAAAGAAAGGGTGCAGTCCAGGCAGGGACCCAGCATCTTTCAACCCTATCGCGACCTGCGAAAACTCTTTCACAAGGATGAAATCGTTTCGGAAGACAGCTCCTGGATCTTTCGCATAACGCCCTACATCGTCTTTGCAGCGCCGATCTTTGTCACGCTGCTCATTCCGGTGCTGACCAGCTACCCGCTTTTTTTTGCCTTCATGGGCGACATGCTGGGAGGCGGTTTCATCCTGGCGCTGGGCGGCTTTTTCGCGGCCCTGGCGGCCGTGGACACCGGCAACCCGTATGGCGCCATGGGCTCCAGCCGAACCCGGATGGTCGGTTTTCTGGCCGAGCCGGTCTTTATGATGGTGTTTTTCACCGTTTCCTTCGATGCCGGTTCCACCATTCCCTATATCGTCCAAAAATTCTGGGTGTCGCCGCCATCCAACTTTTTCACGCCCTCCCATGTCCTGGTGATGTTATCCTTTCTGATGCTGATTCTGGCTGAAACCGGAAGCATTCCCGTGGATAACCCCAGCGGCCATTTCGAGCTGGCGATGATCGATGAATCCAAGGGCCTCGAATATTCGGGCCGGGGCGCCGCACTGATGAAATGGGGCGGGTATATGAAGTTTTTCGTGCTGATTTGCATCTTTCTAAACGTGCTGGTCACCCCGTGGGGGCTTTCCGGCAGCCAGCATGTACTCGAGCTGCCGTCGGCCATTTTGCTGCTGCTGTTTAAGGTCTTCGTGTTTTTGCTGGTACTGGTGCTCATCGAGTCCTCTCTGGCCAAGCTCAGGCTCTTTCGCATTACCGAATTTTTAACCGCCGCCTTTATCACCTCGGTGGCCGCCATCCTTGTCGGGCTGCTTTAAATACGGACTCAGAAAGGACAATTGTTGATGAACGCCGATCCGCTCATTTCCACGGTCACCCAATTAAACGCTCTGGCAGGCGGCCTGTTTCTCCTGAGCTGTTTTGGGATGGCCGCCACCCGGCAAATTCTGGCCTGTCTCAAGATTTTTGTCGTCCAATCCCTTCTGGTGGCCGCCTCGGCCTGTCTTCTGGGCTATCTTTTCGATTCGTGGCACCTGCTGGCCGTGGCCGTCATCACCGTGGCCGCAAAGGCGGTGTTGATTCCCTGGCTGCTGCGCCAGTCCATCAGCCATGACCTGTACGCCCGGCGCGAGGTCTCTCAGGTGTTTAACATCCCCACTTCGCTGCTCATGGCCCTGGCGTTGGCGATTTTCGGGTATTATCTGACCCGCCCGCTGCTGCCTCCGGCGCCCGGCCCGGGCTGGGTCAACCTGCCCATCGGTCTGGCGGGGCTGTTTATCGGCGTTTTTATCATCGCGGCCAGACGCGAGGCCATTCCCCAGGTCATCGGCATCCTGGCCATGGAAAACGGCGCCCTTTTTGCCGGCGTGGCCATTGCCCCGACCCTGCCGCTGATCGCGGAACTGGCCGCGGCTTTCGATGCGCTGGTGGTCGTGCTGGTCTTTGGCCTGCTGACCCGCCGGATTCATGAACATGTGGGAACCACCATGGTCGGAGAGCTGACCGCCTTGAAGGAGGAATGATTCATGCCGCTTATCACGATGCTTGTCATACTCGCCGCGGCGGCCATGCTGTGTCTTATTCCGACCCGAAAAACGACGTTTGCCGCCGGAATCACGGTCGCCGCCGGAATCGCGGTACTGGCGCTGGCAACCCAGGTGGCCCGGACCGCCTCCCGCGGTCTGGCGGTTGTCGCCATCCCAAACTGGGTTTCCTGCGACGGCTTCGGCGCATTGATCGTCTTTCTGGTGGCCTTTATCGGGGTGGCGACATCCATTTTTTCCTCGGGGCACATGGCACCGCCGGCCGGCCCCGAAGGAGCGCTTCGGCTGCGGCGCTATTACTGCCTCTACAACCTTTTTCTTTTGGCGATGATAGCCGTTCCCATGCTGGCCCAAATTTCCCTGGTCTGGATTGCCCTCGAACTGACCACGCTCACGTCGGT
>JBJKSK010000491.1:0-3364 GCA_046704125.1 Desulfobacterales bacterium
TGTTCGTTTTCGGTGAGCATTTCCAGGGTGCCGATGACCATGGGATGATCGCAGGTCAAAAAGGGCAGGTCTTCCCGGTCCAAGGCCTTTTCCCGCTGGAAGGTGACCGTCATTTTCCCGTCGCGCAATCCTGGAAAGTCTTCGTTGAAGCCGATGTTGGGCGACAGAATCCAGCAACGGTCGGCAAGCGGCTCGGCATCGACGCCGAAGTGCCGGAAGGCTTTCAGCATAAATTGCTCCAATTCCAACTCTTCATCCATGGCCTGGACGGATGCCAGGAGTTTTTCGGCGGCTTCGGGCCGAAACGAGGCCATCTCCAGGAGACGATCGCGGCCTTTTTCCAGGATGACAGACATCTCATTCCGGTAGTGCCGGGTCTGGTCGATCAGACGCTTGAGGGCATCGGGGTCCTGCACCCTTTGTTGGTGCCAGTTGGCGGCTGTGTCCAGCACCCGGGCACCAAAGGTGTCAAAGACCTGGTTCCCGCAGGCAAGCACGGTTTCGATGCCTTCCAGCCCCTCGTGGTACCAGCGGGCCAGCACTTCCTGGGGGCTTCCCGCCACATAGGGAATATGGATATGGACAGGCGACTTCTGGCCGATGCGGTCCAGCCGTCCGATGCGCTGCTCCATCCGTTCGGGGTCCAGCGGCAGGTCAAAAAGCGCCAGGTGATGGGCAAACTGAAAGTTTCTCCCCTCGCTGCCGATCTCCGAGCTGATCAGCAGCCGGGCACCGTCCGGTTCCGAAAACCAGGCCGCGCTCCGGTCCCGGTGGATCAGGGGCATGGCTTCGTGAAACAAGGCGATGTCCATGTTGATGCGCCGGCGCAGGGCCGCTTCGATAGCGGTGACTTTTTTGACACCGGCACAGATCAGCAGCAGCTTTTCGCCGGACAAATCAATCAGCAGCCGATGAAGCCACGCGATGCGGGGATCTGAGCCCATATCGGGCATCACCGGCAACGCCGCCCCCCGGGCTTCGGCGGAAAACAGGGCGGAAAGCGCGGTGAGAAACTCGGCTGAAACGACACCATCCTCAATTGGGGCAAGAAGAGCGATCCGCGGGCAAACCCCGCGGATTTTGGTTCGGGTGTTTCTAAACATCACCCGCCCGGTGCCATGGCGATCCAGCAGCTCCCGGACCAGTTGTTGCCGCCTTATAGACGAGGTTTCCCACCGGTTCGGCAGCAGGCGGCAAACCCCGGGGGGCAGCGCGGCCAGCTGCCGGGTCCAGGCAGCATCGTCCATGACGCTGTCTTTAGCCATCAGCACCGCGGCGATGGCACCGACTTGGGGATAATGCCGGGTTTCATCCGCAAAAGCCTCAAAGTCGAAATACCGGGCCGGGTCCAGAAGTTGCAGCCTGGCGAAATGGCTTCTGGGGCCAAGCTGATCCGGTGTGGCCGTTAGCAGCAGCATCGATTCCGTGGCTGCCGACAGGGATTGCAGCAGGCGGTAGGTGCCGGAACCCGGCTTGACATGATGGGCTTCGTCGACGATGATCATGTCCCAGGCAGCCGATACGGCCTGGGCTGTGCGATGCGGCTTTTCCGAGAACAAATCCATGCCGGCAAGAATCATCTGGGCATCGGAAAAGGGGTTGATCCCTGGCTGGGTCTTGTCCAGATCCTGGCACAAGGCCTGGTCAAGGACGCGAAAAACCAGGTTGAACCGGCGCAGCATCTCGACCAGCCACTGATGGATCAAGGGTTCTGGCGTCAGGATCAAAACGCGCCGGACCCGACCCGTGATGACCAGATGATGCAGGATCAGCCCGGCCTCGATGGTTTTGCCCAGCCCGGGTTCGTCTGCCAGCAGCACCCTGGGCCGCTTTCGGGAGGCGACTTCACCGGCGATATAAAACTGGTGGGCCAAAAGCTCGACGCGGCCGCCGACAAACCCGCGGGCCGGAGACTGCCGGATGCGCCGCTGCATGAGCCGGGCCTGGTGGCGCAGGTCAAAGATTTCATTGGCATCAAACTGGCCGGCGCTCAGGCGGTCTTGCGGGGCACTGAAACTGATCCGGTCGCTCAGGTCCTTTTCGGAAAGGGGCCCGTTTTCCCCGTGATAGATCAGCAGCCCTTCTTTTTCAGAGATGTGGTCGATGACAAAACTTTTCCCGTCGGCACCGGTGATCCGGTCTCCGGGCCGAAACCGGACCCGCTTGATGGGAGCCGATGCCGCGGCATACCGGCGGATTACCTGGCTGGCGGCAAAGCCCATGAGCAGCGTGCGGCCTTCGACTTGCAGCACCTTGCCCAGGCCCAGTTCAGGTTCTGTTTCGCTGATCCAGCGTTGTCCCACGGTGATGGAAGGCTTCATGAGGCTGTTTTTATGACCTGGAAAGGCCAAACCCGGAACAGGGGCTTGTCGCCAAACCGCAAAGGAGACACAGCGTGCACAAAGGATTTCGGGTTTCTCGCACAGGCGAAACGCCTGTAGAGAAAACAGGGGTGTGTATCGCTCATAAAAGGTTTTGCATCCCCGTTTTGGCCTGGGGAAAGGGGTGGCTTGCGGTCGACAAACCCGCAGGCATCAGCGTCCACAACGATCCGGGTGCCGATCTGCTGGCGATATGCCACGATTTTGTCATCCAGACCCCCTGGCTGCGCCAGGCCGTGGCCATCGACCCGGGCTATGGCCTGCATCCGGTGCACCGGCTCGACCGGGAGACCAGCGGCGTGCAACTGCTGGCCGGCGAGGGGGACACCTTCCGTTTCTTTTCCCGGCGGTTTGAGACCCGCGAGGTGGTCAAACGTTATCTGGCCATCCTGCATGGAAGTCTTCCGGTGGCCGAGTCCCTTGAAACCTGGAGGTCGTGGGACTGGCCGCTGTCTGCCGATGCCGGCGGCCGGCAGCATCCTGCCGGAAAAGGCCCAGGCGTGAGCTGTCTGACCCGGTACCGGGTGCTTGAACAGACAGCGCACTACAGTGTGGTGGAATGTGACCTGAAAACGGGGCGAAAACACCAGATCCGCCGGCACGCCAAACTCGCCGGGCATCCCGTGGTGGGCGATCGACGCTACGGGTCCACCCGATCGCTGGCCTTTCTTAAAAACCAGTGCGGATTGAATCGGCTGGGGCTTCACGCGCATCTGTTGGTCATCGCCGATCCCGGAAAAAACGAGCCGATTCGTGTCGGTTCCCGTATGCCTGCCGACCTAAAGCGCCTGCTGGCCTGCGGATAACCGTCAGCCGGCCCGGATATCGAAGTGATTAGGCGGCACCCAGCGCAGGCCGCCCTTGAACCCGAACGCCCGGTAAAGCCAGAAATATTTTACCGGCGCACCGGGTTTTCCTCCCGAAAAGGGTCGGGGCCGAAAGACGTCCATGCGAACCGGAGCTTCGACCCGGTCGAAGACTTG
>JBJKSK010000492.1:0-2570 GCA_046704125.1 Desulfobacterales bacterium
ATTCGAAGCCGACTTCGCCAGGATGCTGGCCCAGGCCCATCGCTCCGGGAAACAGATGGGGCTGTTATTTATCGATCTGGACGGATTCAAGGCCATCAACGACCGCTACGGCCACCAGGTCGGGGACCGGATACTGGTGGCGGTATCCCGGGTGTTGCGCAGCCGGCTGCGGGAAACCGATGCGCTCGGCCGTCTGGGCGGCGACGAGTTCGCCGTACTGCTGTGGGATGTGTCGGGAGCCCAAAATGCCACGGACGTGGCCAGACAGCTGATTGCAAGCATCAACCAGGATAACCTTTGCCAGCACATCGCCTGCCGGCTGGGAGCCAGCATCGGCATCAGTCTGTATCCGAAGCACGCCACCCAAATTCAGGACCTGATCCGCCTTGCCGATGAGGCCATGTACGCCGCCAAAGCCTCGGGGAGAAACACCGTGGCCATGGCCGGCTCGAACGCCAACGTCTTGTGAAACTGTCGGCAACTGGCTAACGTCAACCCCGGCCGTGACCGTCAGGGGCAGCGGCCTTGGTTGTCCCTGGCCGGCCGGGCCGCGTGTTTTCGACGAAACCTCGGAGCTTGGGACGGTCTTCGAGAAACCGGCCTGGCGCCGGGCATCGCGCCTTGTTCCATCTCTTTGGTTTTGAAAGCCTTGCGAATTTCAACCGTACGGCCATCGAGTCTGGCATCATGTCTGGCATTCCAGACCTTTGAGGCGGCCTGGGCCTCGACTTCGAAAAAGGAAAATTCCCGGTTCAAAACAATGGCCCCGATCTTGTGGGAGCCGATGTTGGCCTGATCGCAGATCAAGCGCACAATGGCTCCCTCATTGATTTTATCCAGCCGGCCCACGTTGATGAAAAACCGTTCGGTCTTTTTCTGCTTGAACCTGTCGTTTCGTTCAAACCCCCGTTGTTTCGAATGCGAAGTGCCCTTGGGCCGCGGCGCCGATTTCATGTTGAGATCCGGTGCATGGCGGTAATGTTCGATAATTGGGCCCAATTCCCGGGAAACGATACGCTGGATCAAAGCTTCCTTGTCCAGTTGGGCAAACGCCTCGTAAGCAGCTGGAAGAAAGGGGGCGATAGCGGCCAAATCCGGTGCGCTGCCGATGAACCGGTCAACCAGGTCGAGGAGTTTTTTCTGACAGACATCCTTTCCGTCAGGCAGTTTTTCGAAGGCAAAGCGGATGTGACCCCGCTTTTCCAGATCCAGAATCCGCTGTTTTTCCCGCATATGGACCAGGGCAACCGAAACGCCCGACTTTCCCGCTCGACCGGTTCGGCCGCTGCGGTGGGTGTAGATCTCGGGCTCGTCGGGCAGATTGTAGTGGATCACGTGGGTAATGTCTTCCACGTCCAGACCGCGGGCGGCCACATCCGTGGCCACCAACAGGCGAATGACCCCCTGCCGAAATTTGCGCATGACCGCATCCCGCTGGACCTGGGAGAGATCCCCGTGAAGGGCATCGGCCGGATAACCGTCACGGACCAGGGCATCGGCCACGGTCTGGGTGTCTTTACGGGTCCGGCAAAACACCATGCCAAATATCTCCGGCGAGATGTCGATAAACCGCCTAAGCGCCGGATATCTGTCTTTTTCCCGGATCGTGTAACAGATATGAGCAATTGAAACAGGGCTTTGATTCTTGCAGCCCACCGTAACCTCCATGGGACCAGACAGGTATTTGCCGGCGATGGCTGCCACACCCGGGGCCATGGTGGCGGAAAACAGCCAGATATGCCTTTGCTTGGGCATCTTGGCCAAAATCGCGTCGATGTCTTCTTGAAAGCCCATGTTGAGCATCTCATCGGCTTCGTCTAGCACCGCGCAGGACACCATGGAAAGATCCAGGGCCTTTCGCCGAATCAGATCCAGCAAACGGCCAGGGGTGGCCACCACAATGCGCGCCCCGTTTTTGATCAAGCGAATCTGCAAGGCGATACTGGCCCCTCCATAAACGGAAACGATTCCAAGGGGCGGCATGTTTACGGCAAACCGGGTCAAATCGCTGGTGATCTGCAGGCACAACTCCCGGGTGGGACAGATCACCACCGCCTGAACTCCGCGGTGGCTTTGATCGATGCCCTGGATCAACGGCAGCCCGAAAGCGCCGGTTTTCCCGGTTCCGGTTTGCGCCAGGCCGATAAAATCTTTTTTTTCGGCAAGCAACGCCGGAATCGCCTTCTGCTGAATCGGCATAGGCTCCAAGAACCCCAGTTGCGAAACCGCTTCCACCAGTTCCGCGCAAAGCCCCAACGAATGAAAACTCATCTTCTGTTCTTCTTTCCAAAAAAGCGGCTGGAAGCGCCACGGGGTCGCCTCCAGCCGTGTTGAGAAAAAAAAGCCGCCCAGGTCAAACTGGACGGCTGCAAACGCGCATCCCCGATAAAAAGCCGGGTCGCCTTGGAAAGGCGCCCGGCATTTATACCTGTCTTGTTGCCTTATATCCCTTCTGCTTTTTTTTTAAATCCCAATTAGGGTT
The DNA here is from genome assembly GCA_046704125.1 of Desulfobacterales bacterium. Taxonomy (GTDB): domain Bacteria; phylum Desulfobacterota; class Desulfobacteria; order Desulfobacterales; family JBJKSK01; genus JBJKSK01. The sequence goes on from JBJKSK010000492.1 coordinate 2,483, forward strand.
GGCAACGCAAAAAAAAAAAAAATCCCCGGTAGTGGTTTAATGGAGCCCGGGATACTAAGAAAATCGCGGCACACCGGCAATTATATCA
>JBJKSK010000493.1:0-6033 GCA_046704125.1 Desulfobacterales bacterium
GATCTGATCGGCAAGCTTTTGCACGTTTCGCCCTGCGGCCAGTGCCCTGACGGCAAAGCGCTCTGGAAACATCGCAACGATGTCTAGCGTGTTGCATCCGATGGAGCCCGTTGAACCCAGAATGGCCAGTTGTTTCATCGCAACAGGACCTCTTTGAATAAAAGAACCACCGGAGCGGCAAACAACAACGCATCGATCCGGTCCAATATGCCGCCATGCCCGGGAAGCAGGGTTCCCGAATCCTTGACACCGGCGCTGCGTTTGAGCACGGATTCAAACAAGTCGCCCGCCTGTCCCACGACTCCCACGGCCGTAAAACAGCCAAGGGCAGGCAACCAGAAACGTTGCGGAAGAAAAAACAGTTTAAAAAGAGCGCCCATGGCAACATTGGCAACCAGTCCACCGATGGCACCTTCCACGGTCTTTCCGGGGCTGACTGCAGCACACAGCTTGCGCCGTCCCCAACGGGATCCCACAAAAAACGCCGCGATATCGCCGGCAAACACCACGGCAAGCAGTAGAAAGATCCACAATACGCCGTCGGCAGACGTTCGAATCATCACCAGGCTGGAAAGCAGCACCGGAACATAGAGCAGGCCCGTCATAACCATAGACAGGGTCGCCGCCACTCCAGCGTCGTCTTTGAACCGATGCACGGCAATGACTCCGGCGAATATGAAACCCAGCGCCAGCGCCAGCAAGAGCGCATGGCTGGATCCCAGGTAGCTGCCATAGACGATGGCCGGCCCGCAGACGGTTCCGATGAGACTGATCGCAACCACCGGCGTGCCACCGTGGCCGGCAAACGCGATCCGGTTATACTCCCAGAGTCCGATCACCGACACGGCGGCAATAAGCCATGCAAACAGTCCGGCCCCCCCCTGCCAGATGAATAGGATCAAAAGGGGAAGGGCCACCAGCGAGGTGATCCAGCGTTTCAATAGCATTGGTCGCATACTCCGGTGGGCTGGCCGACCAAAAAGGCCGATTGTCAGCTCTTGACCTTGCCGAAGCGCCGATCCCGGCGTTGGAAGGCTCGAAGGATGGAAAGATATTCTTCTTCGTCGAAATCGGGCCAGAGGGTGGAGGTCACAAAAATTTCCGAGTAAGCGATCTGCCACAGGAGAAAGTTACTGATCCGCATTTCCCCGCTGGTTCGTATCAACAGATCCGGGTCGGGCAACCCGGCGGTGTAAAGATGTTCGGCGACGATGGATTCGGTGATGGCGTCCGGCGCGAGCCGGCCGGCCTGAACCTTATCAGCGATAGTGCGCACCATACGAAGGATCTCTTCCCGGCCGCCGTAGCTCAAAGCCAGGTTGAGATTTAACCCCTGATTGGCTCCGGTGCGTGCCATGGCGCCGCTTAGGGCCTGCTGCACGTCTGCGGGAAGCCGATCCAGCTGCCCCATTAGGCGGAGCCGAATCCCGTTTTTCTGCATCTCGGGTTCCTCGGTGACGACAAAGCGCTTGAGCAGTTTCATCAAGGCCGAGACCTCGGCTTCGGATCGACCCCAGTTTTCCGTGGAAAAAGCATACAAGGTCAGCACGGATATCCCGATCTCCCGGCTCACCCGCACGATGGAGCGCACCGTATCGACCCCTTTTTCATGGCCCAGGACACGATTCAGCAGCCTTTTTTGCGCCCACCGGCCGTTGCCATCCATGATGATGGCCACATGCGCCGGAATCCCGGACGGATCCAAGCCCTGGACCGGAATACGGGAGGCCTTAGAATTCAAGGATTTCCTTTTCTTTGATTTTGTAGCGTTGGTCTACCTGAGCGATGAATTCGTCGGTGATTTTCTGCACCTGATCCTGAGCTTTGAAAGCCGCGTCCTCGGAGACATCCCCGTCCTTTTTGAGCCCCTTGAGCAGTTCGTTGCCTTCCCTGCGGATGTTGCGAATGGCCACTTTGTATTCCTCACAGACCTTGCTAACGAGCTTGACCAGTTCCTTGCGGCGCTGTTCGGTCAATGGCGGAATGGCGATGCGCACAATCTTGCCATCACTCGACGGTGTCAAACCCAAATCTGATCGGAGGATAGCCTTTTCGATCTCCTTGATGACCGAGGTGTCCCAGGGCTGAATCATGATCAGACGGCTTTCTGGAACAGAAAGGGATGCCATCTGGTTCAACGGGGTGTGGGTGCCGTAGTAATCGACTCGGATGCCGTCTAGCAGAGACAGGGAGGCGCGGCCGGTGCGAATCCGCGTAAGCTCCTTTTCCAGTGCCGCAATCGATTTACCCATCCGGTCTCTGGTTTCCTGATAGATAGATTCAATCATGAGTGCCCTCCTGAACCCACATTCCAATTGGCCTTCACGCGGTACGCCAAGTTCGAGGTCAAATGGTCGAGGGTGATCGACCTGGGCTGTAGATGCGGGTCCCGACCGCTTCACCACAGACCACGCGCCGGATATTTCCCGGCGTCTTGAGCCGAAACACCATCAACGGCAGATGGTTGTCCATCGCTAGCGAGATGGCGGTCATGTCCATAACGTTGAGCTGACGTTCAATCACTTGCATATAACTTATTTCACGGATAAAAGTGGCATCATGGTTCACCGCCGGGTCGGCATCATAGATGCCTTCAACCTTGGTGGCTTTGAGCAGAATTTCAGCGTGGATCTCCTGAGCCCGCAGTACCGCGGCGGTATCCGTGGTGAAATAGGGGTTGCCGGAGCCTGCGGCAAACACCACCACCCGGCCTTTTTCCAGATGCCGGACGGCTCGCCGAAGGATGTAGGGTTCGGCGACCTCGTGCATGGAAATCGCCGTCTGCACCCGGGTCGGGATGTCTTTTTTTTCCAGGGCGTCCTGAAGGGCCAAGGAGTTGATCACCGTGGCCAGCATCCCCATATGATCCGCAGACACCCGGTCCATCCCGTAAGAAGACGCCGCCACGCCCCGAAAAAAATTGCCACCGCCCACGACGATGGCAATCTGCACCTTCAGCTCGTAAATCGAACGGATCTCATCGGCCACGAAACGAAGGACATCGGGGCTGATGCCAAAGCCCTGATCTCCCATCAGGGCTTCACCACTGAGCTTGACTAGAATCCGCCGGTAATGAGGAAGAACGGTCAATTCAGGACTCCCCGGTCTGAAAGCGCACGAAGCGCCTGACCGTAATGTTTTCGCCAATCTTGGCAATACTGTCATTGAGCAAATCGGCGATGGTGATGTTGGGATCACGCACATAGGCCTGGTTGAGCAGACAATTGTCCTTGTAAAACTTGGCCATTTTGCCCTCGGCGATCTTGTCGATCATCTTCTCGGGTTTTCCCAACTCCCTGGCCTGAGCCCGGTAGATCTCCATCTCGCGGTCGATAACCGACTGGGGCACGTCTTCCGGTCGGATCCCTACCGGGTTGGAAGCCGCGATGTGCATGGCGATGTTTCTGGTCAAATCCTTGAAATCGTCGGTCTTGGCGACAAAATCGGTCTCGCAGTTGACTTCCACCAGCACCCCGAGCTTGCCTCCCATGTGGATATAAGCCTCCACGACGCCCTCGGACATGGCACGACCGGAGCGCTTCTGAGCGGTGGCCAGCCCCTTTTTCCGAAGAAAATCGATGGCCTTTTCCATATCGCCCTCACATCCTTTGAGGGCCTCCTTGCAGTCCATGATCCCCGCTCCGGTTTTTTCCCGAAGCTCTTTGACCATCTCCGCGCTGATTGTCGCCATTATTTGTCTCCTGTTTCTGCATAGGTGGTTTCGGACAGGTCTGGGCTTGAACCTTCAACGTCCGTGGTGGATCGGCGGATAATCTCGACCACTGGTTTCTGAGCACCTTCAGAGATGACCTTGCGCTCTCCAGGCTTGAGATCGGCGCTGGCCGCCGACAGCTGGTCTTGTTCCTTGGTCTGCTTGTCGGCGGCCGCCTGCTGACGTTCGGCATACCGATCCCTGCCGTCGATGCACGCATCGGCCATGCGGGCGGTCAGCAGACGGATGGAGCGGATGGCATCGTCGTTTCCGGGAATCACATAATCAATATCATCAGGGTTGCAGTTGGTGTCGACGACCCCCACGATGGGAATCCCCAGCCTGCGGCCTTCTCTGACGGCAATGGCCTCGTTTTTCGGATCGATGATAAACAGCGCACCGGGCAACTGGGTCATGGTCCGGATGCCACCGAGCGTATTGTCTAACTTGATCCGCTCCTTGCCCAGCTTGAGCCGTTCTTTTTTCGGAAACAGATTGATGGAGCCATCATTTTCGATATTGTTCAAATAGTTGAGCCGGTCGATGCTTTGCTTGATGGTCTGAAAATTGGTCAGCATCCCGCCCAACCATCGGTTATGGACATAAAACATTTCGGCCCTGTTCGCCTCTTCGTAAATCGATTCCCGGGCCTGCTTCTTGGTGCCCACAAAAAGCACCGATTTTCCTTTTGAAACCGTATCCAACAGAAAATCATAAGCGTTTTTGAACATCCGGACCGTCTTTTGCAGATCTATGATATAGATGCCGTTTCGCGCACCGAAAATAAACGGTTTCATCTTCGGATTCCAGCGTTTGGTCTGATGACCGAAATGGACTCCTGCTTCAAGAAGTTCCTTCATCGTTACATAAGCCATAATATTCTCCCTTAAGTTGGTTGTGCCCCCGTTTCCATCTTCCCTGCCTTCCACTCACCTGCGGTAAGCACCAAAAAGCAGGTCCGGAAACGTGCGATATATAAATCGGGTCTATTTAGCACAGTTGCTTCCGACCCGCAAGCCCCTAATGAATGTCAAATATCCCTTTTTACTCCTGAGCGTTTCTATTGCCGGCGCAGCCTTATCGCCGAAACAGCGTCACCACCCGCTCCAGCCCGGCATAGTCCCTGGCAATGGAAATATCCTGATAGGCTTTGGTCTGCTCGGCGATATGCGCCACCCCGGGGCCCTGATCATGGCCCATCTCCAGGATCAGCGCCGCACCGGAAGCCAGATAGGCTGGCGCCTGGACCACGATGCGACGCACCTCGGCCAATCCGTCGGGGCCTCCGTCCAGAGCGCATCTGGGTTCGTAACAAGCCACCTCGGGTTGCAGGGACCGGATCTGCCGGGAGGGAATGTAAGGGGGGTTAGACACGATCATGTCCAGGGCCACCGGTTTGAGGGGCTTGAACCAGCACCCGGCGAAAAAATGGACCCGATGCTCGATGTGATGGCTATAGGCGTTTCGGCGGGCCACGGCCAGAGCCGCCTGGCTTTGATCCGAAGCATAACACACGCAGTCGGGCCGCTCCTTGGCCAGGGCCAGCAATATGGCCCCGGAACCGGTGCCCAGATCCAGCACCCGACGGCGCCCTTTCTTGGGAAGCAAGTCTAGCGCGCGTTCCACCAGGCATTCGGTTTCAGGCCGTGGCACCAGCACATCGGCGTTGACGGCCACGGCTAAGGACCAAAACTCCTTTTCTCCCACGATGTAGGCCACCGGCTCCCGCATGGCCCGCCGTTGAATCAGGGCCTTGAATCGCTTGCGCTCATCGGTGTTCACCGGTTGATCGTAACGCAGATACAAGTCGATGCGGCTCAGCTTCAAGACATGAGCGAGCAAAATTTCAGCGGTAGACCGGGCGCTGTCAATATCTTTGGATTGAAAATAGGAAGTGGTCCAGGTCAGCAGGTTCAGGATGGTCCAGTTGGCTTTGCCGTCGTCACCCTTGGTGTTCTGCATGCTGAAGTGCCTGGGACTGATAGGAGGTGATCAGCGCATCAATAATCTCGTCGATGTCGCCTTGCATGATACTATCGAGCCGGTAAAGCGTCAAACCGATCCGATGATCGGTCACCCGGCCCTGGGGGCCAGTCGGTCAATACCACGGATTCGGCGGTGCGTATTACCCACCTTCCCACCGGACTCGTGGTGACCTGCCAGGACGAAAAGTCCCAGCACAAGAACAAGGCCAAAGCCATGAAGGTGTTACGGTCCCGGCTGCTGGACATGCGGATCCGGGAACAGGATCAGCAGCGCTCCCAGGAGCGAAAGAGCCAGATCGGCAGCGGAGATCGCAGCGGGCGGATCCGGACCTACAA
>JBJKSK010000494.1:0-7957 GCA_046704125.1 Desulfobacterales bacterium
CGCATCGGGTTGGAACCCGAATAGCACCGCATTGGGATCCAGGGTCCGCAGCCGCCCGAGAATGTCGAAAGGATCCAGAGCCGTGGCAAAGTGGAGGCCGGCCTCACGGGCGATGACCACCTTATCCATTTGGCCACCGTGGATGATGCGAAGCGTAGCGCGGATGATCTGCTCCCACTGGCCACGTTCCGGGCGGTTTTCCCGGTCCAGGGCTTCAGGCACCGCGTCGGCCACCGGATGGCCGGCCCATGAAATCCGACCCAGGGCGTCTTGCAGTTGATTTTCAAGGGATTTGAACCCTGCTTTCCCGGGGACCGTGAAGTTGCAGGCCAGCCACGCATTATCGGGTGTCTGGAAGACTTCCAGGCGGGGTACGACGAACCGGTATCCGCCAAAAGGGCGCCACGGACGCTCGCAGACCGCGCGCGGATCGAAGCGAAACCCGCCATAGTATCTCAGGTAGGGTTCCTGGCAAGATGCATGCGGGCCGAAGGGGCGCATCCGGGAAAAGATTTCCCCGTCGGCGTCCCAGCGGTCTCCGGCCACCAGGTCGGCGATGCCGATGCCCGCCATCTCGAAGGCTCCTTGTCGTTCCAGCCAGTAGGTTTTGTGGCGGCTTGGCTGAGCCCTGAGCCAGGCCAGAGCATCCACGGCAGGCATCGGCACCTGCAGGCGCATCAGACAACCCGGGGTTACGTCGGGGGGGGACTTGGCGAAAAAATGGGCAATCAACCGGCTTAGCGCCAATCGGGGCGCTTCCGGCGGCAAGGTTTCAGTAAATGGCATTCCAGCTAAAAATCCTCTATCAATATACGGCAAGAGTCCGGCACCCAAAAGTGAAAAGTGGTTTGCCCGGTGCTAAAAGGCGTGCCGTCGGATCCGATGGGCATCTGATTACTTTATCACAACGTCTTTGACAATGTAAATATGTGTATTAAATCCGGTAAACGGGAAATGCCGTATTTGTTCAATTTTCCCCGCCTGGCATCCGATAAACCGTAATGGCGTCAACGCGCCGGGCTTGCTATTTAAAGTCGATTGTGGCATGAGAAAGCCGCAGAGAAAAGCGCGTTCGAAATGATGAATGCTGAATAGTGAATGATGAATCAATTCTGCAACCGGTCCGTTGCCCGTTCGGTTCGGAACATATGCTCCGAATAAAGATTTTCGGCCGGTATCCTTTGATTTTCATTCATCATTCATCACTCAGCATTCATCATTATAGAGAGGAATTGACAGGCAATGGATGAGCGTTACGACCCACAGGTTATCGAGGCCAAGTGGCAAAAGCAGTGGGAAGCGTCCAGACTTTTTAGCGTTTCCGAGGACCCGGCCCGTCCCAAATATTATCTGTTGGAAATGTTTCCTTATCCCTCGGGAAAAATCCACATGGGGCATGTGAGAAACTATACCATCGGGGACGTGGTGGCCCGCTACAAGCGCATGCAGGGCTTTAATGTGCTGCACCCCATGGGCTGGGATGCCTTCGGGATGCCGGCGGAAAACGCCGCCATCTCCAACAACACCCATCCGGCCGCCTGGACTTATGAAAACATCGCCACCATGCGAGTTCAGCTCAAACGCATGGGTTTTTCCTACGATTGGGACCGGGAAATCGCCACCTGCCGCCCCGAATATTACCGCTGGGAACAGTGGCTGTTTCTCAAGATGTATGAAAAGGGAATGGCCTACCGCAAAGAATCGTATGTCAACTGGTGCGAGCCTTGCCAGACCGTTTTGGCCAACGAACAGGTGGAAGCCGGCATGTGCTGGCGTTGTGGTCAGCCCGTGCGCCAAAAAAAGCTGCGGCAGTGGTTTTTCAAGATCACCGATTACGCAGAAGATCTGCTGGTGCACTGCGACCAGCTTCCGGGCTGGCCGGAGAAGGTCACCACGATGCAGCGCAACTGGATCGGGAAAAGTGTCGGAGCACAGATTGATTTTGCTGTGGAAAACCGGCCGGAAAAAATCACGGTTTTCACCACCCGGCACGATACGGTCTTTGGAGCCACCTTCATGTGCCTGGCCCCGGAACATCCGCTGGTGATGCCGCTGGCTGAAGGCACCGGTCAGCAGCAGGAAGTGGCCGCGTTTGTCGAGCGCATTTCGCTTCAGGATCGATCCAGCAAGGCCGTGGAAAGCTACGTGATAGAAGGGGTGTTTAGCGGCGCTTAGTCCATCAATCCCTTTAACCACCGGCGCATGCCCATCTATACAGCCAATTTCGCCCTCAGGGGCTAGGGCACCGGCGCGGTCTTGTCGGTGCCGGCCCACGACCAGCGGGATTTTGAGTTTGCCCGCAAATATGGGCTGGACATCGTGGTGGTGGTCCAGCCGCAAGACCGGCCCCTGGATCCGGCGTCCATGACCGAGGCCTGTGCCGCAGACGGGGTCATGGTTCATTCCGGGCCATTTGACGGCATGGAAAATCGCGAGGCCATGGAGGCTATCGCCTCGCACCTGGAAGATGCAGGCATCGGGAAACGCACCATCAGCTACCGGCTCAGGGACTGGGGCATTTCCAGGCAGCGGTACTGGGGCGCCCCGATCCCCATGATCCATTGCCCCGGCTGCGGGATCGTGCCCGCAGACGAAGACGACCTTCCCATCGTGTTGCCCGAAGACGCCGATTTGCTTGACGGCGGGCGCTCTCCGCTGCCGCGTCTAGAGGCTTTTGCCAAAACCACCTGCCCCAGGTGCAGCCGGCCCGATGCCCGCCGCGAGACCGACACCATGGATACGTTCGTGGAGTCGTCCTGGTATTTCGAGCGCTACTGCAGCCCCCGGTATGACCGGGGCATGTTCGACACCGCGGCCACCGGCTACTGGATGCCTGTGGACCAGTACATCGGGGGCGTGGAGCACGCCATCTTGCACCTGCTTTATTCGCGTTACTTTACCCGGGTGCTTCATGATCTGGGACTGGTTTCCTACAAGGAGCCCTTTTCCCGGCTGTTGACCCAGGGCATGGTATGCAAGGAGACCGTCGCTTGTCCCCAGCACGGCTTTTTGCTGCCCGAAGAGGCCCGGGGCGGGAGTGAGCAGCGGCTTTGCGGAAAATGCGGCCAGCCGGTGGTCTACGGCCGGGTGGAAAAGATGTCCAAGTCCAAGAAAAATGTCATCGACCCCAATATTTTGCTGGAGCGTTATGGCGCGGATACCACTCGGCTGTTCTGCCTTTTTGCCGCCCCCCCGGAGCGTGATCTGGAATGGAGCGAACAGGGGGTGGAAGGCGGTTTCCGGTTTTTAAGCCGGGTCTGGCGCCTGGCTCAGTCGTGGATGCCATACCTGGCCGATGCAGTTGCCTATGAGGCGTCCCCGGATGCGCTCGAGGCGCCCTTGCGGGAGCTGTTCCAGAAAATTCACGAGACCATCAGGAAGGTCACGGCAGACATCGAGGATCGGTTTCATTTCAACACGGCCATCAGCGCGGTCATGGAACTGGTCAATGCCCTGTACGGCGTCGAGTCCGATGATGCCCGCCCGGCGGTGCGGGCCGTCATGCGTCGCGGGTTGGAAACCGTCGCCTTGCTGCTGAGTCCCATCGTGCCGCATTTTTCCGAAGAACTCTGGCAGGCCCTGGGCGCCACGGAAAGCATCCTGCTGGCGCCCTGGCCCCAATGGAGCCAGCATGCCCTGGTCAAACAGCAGATGCTGATCGTGATTCAGGTCAACGGCAAGCTGCGCAGCCGCTTTACCGTGGATGCCGATGCCAGTCAGGACACCATCCGGCAACTGGCCTTGGCCGATGACAACATCCAGCGCTTTATCCAGGAAAAGCCGGTTCGAAAGGTCATTGTCGTGGGACAGAAACTAGTCAATATCGTTGTGTGACTGTTCGCTCTGCCGGAACTGTGTTGACACCAACAGTAAAGATTTCAAAGTCGATCCATGTCTAAAAGGAAATACCGTTTTTGGAGACCATGCCTATCGGCTCTGGTGGCCGGGATGCTGCTGGCCGGATGCGGCTACCACTTCTCCGGCGGCGGTGCGCTGCCCGGCGGTGTGACCCGCCTGCGTATCGACATGCTCAAAAATCGAACCGGCTATCCGGGCCTGGAATGGACTGTTACCAATGCGCTGATCTATCAGTTTAATCGCAGCGGAAAGGCAGCCGTGGTCAATACCAGTGCCGATGCGGTGCTCAGCGGTACGATAAACAGCCTCTGGTTGAGCGCAGTCTCCCACGGGGAGACCTTGCAGACCGCAACGGAGCGGCAGGTTGTGATCACGTTGAATCTGACGTTGACTTCCTCAGATGGCCGGGTGCTCTGGAGGGGTCGCAACCTGACCGACAGTCAAGCCTATCTTGTCCAAGGCGATGCCGCCACCGTCGATCAGGCGGAGAAAGCGGCCATCCAGACGCTTGTCGATCGGCTGGCCGAAAACATCCATAACCGGATCACATCAGATTTTTAAGCCTTTGCCCGCGGCGGCGCTTTCAGCCAAGTTTGGCTGAAAACAAAAAAGCGCAAGCCACACCCTCTTTTTGCCGAGGCAAACAGATGGCGGTGGCTTGCGCTTTTGGTTCCCTTGCCGGCAGGACCGCCCCAAAAGGGCTTGCGCTGCAGTGAAAACGGTTGCCGCAGTATTTCGATCAGGCGTTGAGGGAGTTGACCAGTTTGGTCATGCGCGATATTTTGCGCGCGGCGGTATTGCGGTGAATCACGCCCTTCTTGGCCGCTTTGGCGATAACGGATTTTGCCGTGTTGAGCTGCTGTGCGGTATCGGCCTTGGATTCGGCCACGGCTTGGCGCACGGCCTTGACGACGGTTTTGACACGGGTCCGCTGGATCTTGTTGCGCATCCGCCGGATCGAATTCTGGCGGGCGCGTTTTAACGCTGACTTATGGTTTGCCACCTCTGTAAACTCCTTTCATGCAGGGGTATTTTTCAAAACTTGCTCTATAGTGAGTTTCCAGGCGGCTGTCAACAGATTTCCCGATAAGCCCGATTCAGAAAAACCATTTTCTTTACATTCGCCTCCATTTATGTTCATTCGGGGTCTTTCAGCCCATAAACGAGCTCCCAGGATTTTTTGCGCTGCCTTTTGCCTTCGGAAGTGGATAGTGGATGGTGGATATTCATCGCTCTGAAACCCAGCGGGTTGCCCGGGCCGCCGGAGTGGTCGCCGCAGCCACCCTGTTGAGCCGCGTCTTCGGGTTTGTCCGGGATGCGGTGCTGGCCTGGTTTCTGGGCGCCGGGATGGGGGCCGATGCGTTTATCGTCGCATTCCGGATTCCCAACCTGCTGCGCCGCCTGTTTGCCGAAGGGTCTCTTTCCGTTGCTTTCGTGCCGGTTTTTTCCGAGTCTCTCGCTGTTCAGGGAAAAGAAGAAGCGACCCGGATGGCCTGTTCGGCCTTGCAATGGCTGTCGATGCTGCTGGCGGCCGCAGCTGCAGCGGGCATACTCATCGCGCCGTTTCTGGTGCGCATCATCGCCCCTGGCTTTGGCGCCGTTCCGGCCAAGCTGGCCTTGACCATCGCCTTGACCCGGCTGATGTTTCCCTATGTTTTTTTCATCGGCTTGGTAGCCCTTTGCATGGGCATCTTAAACGCTCTGGACCTTTTCGCCGCACCGGCCCTGGCCCCCGTGCTGCTCAACCTTTCCATGATCGGCGCGGTGTTTTGCGTGGCCCCGAGGCTAAAGACACCCATATATGGACTGGCCGGCGGGGTGATAGTCGGGGGGATGCTGCAGCTGGCCCTGCAGATACCCTTTCTGGTAAAAAAAGGCGTCCGGTTCTGGAAAATCCCTTTCGGGTTTCACCCCAGACTGCGACGGGTGCTGGTGCTGATGCTGCCCATGGTTTTCGGCGCAGCGGTCTATCAGATCAACATCCTGGTGGGAACCCTGCTTGCTTCGCTGCTGCCCCAGGGAAGTGTCTCCTATCTGTACTACGCCGACCGGCTGGTCCAGTTTCCTCTGGGGATTTTCGCCACCGCCGCGGGCACCGCCGTGCTGCCCAGCCTTTCGCGCCAGGCGGCGGCAAAAGACCTCGATAGGCTGCGTCAAACCTTTGGCTGGGCCATGCAGCTGATTACCTTTATCACACTGCCGGCCATGGTCGGGCTGATCCTTTTGAGACAACCCATCGTGGCCCTGTTGTTCCAACGGGGGGCCTTCGATGCGGAAACCACGCAATTGACGGCCCAGGCCCTGTTGTATTATGGTATAGGCCTGTGGGCCTTTTCTGCCGTGCGGATCGTGGTCTCCACGTTTTACGCCCTGCAGGACACCCGCACCCCCGTGATCACCGCGACCTTTGCCATCGTGGTCAATGTGGCCCTTAGCCTGGCGTTGATGGGCCCCATGCGCCATGCAGGGCTTGCGCTGGCCACTTCTGTGGCTTCGATGTTTAATCTGGGCCTCCTGCTTTTTGCCCTGAAAGCCAAACTCGGGTGCCTGCCATGGCCGGTCATGATCCAGTCGGCGGCCCGATCCGCTTTCGGTGTCCTGGTCATGGGTGTCGGAGTTTGGTTTTTCACGCACCGGGTGTTTCATATCGGGCACGGATCAGGGTGGTCTTTGCTCTGGGTGCTGATCGGCAGTATTGCCATTGGAATGGCGCTTTATATCTTGGTGGCCACGGCGATTGGCAGCCCGGAACTGGCCATGGCCGGACGGGCGCTGCGAAGGGGGAAAACGACGTGAGCGGGCGGCAAGGTGTTTTTTTGACTCTGGCCATCGGGGCTCTGCTGGTCATTTTGATGTTTGTCATCTATGGCAAGAAGGGGCTGATGGATGTCCACGCGTTGCGCCAGCAGCGCGATCGGCTCATCGAGAGAAACGTGGTCCTGAACCGGGAAAACCTCGTGCTTTACCGCGAAATCGATCGTCTAAAACATGATCCGCTTTATATTGAAACCATTGCCCGCCAGGAACTGGGGCTGGTCGGGAAAAACGAGATGATCTTAAAATTGCCGGAGCAAAAGGAGGCAAAGAAGTGAGCCAAGATCCTGAATTCTGCACGGTGACCATGGCCAAGGTCTTCGAAAAGCAGGGGCAGCTGCAGCATGCCGCGCAAATTTATCGCCTGATGCTCCAGCAGCAGCCGGACCGGGAAGATCTTCAGGCGGCCTTGGCGGCCATTGAAAACCCTATGCCGCCCCTCCCCCGACAGCCGGATCTGGTCAGCCGGTTTTCCCTGTGGATGGAGCTTTCCTGGCGGTATCAACGGCTGACCCAGCTGCGCCGATGGCCGCCGTGCTTGTCCAAACCGGCCGGGACCAAGTCCAATTGACTTTTCCTCCAGTTGGGGCTTTAATATAAACAACCTTCTGTGTGCCGTTTCCTGGCGGGAAAAGGGAAAAGAAACACGAGATCCGGGAGCAAAACGATGAAGAAAGCCGTATCACGCGGAAATGTCCTGATCTGTATCGGTTTTGGGCTTTTTCTGGTTACCGCCGGATGTTCCAACCTTGGTCTCCAGAAAAACAATTCCGGCTCGGCAGCGACCTCTTACGCCGACAAGGGGCAAACCTCGCTTTATCTCGATTTCGGTGACGTGCTGATTCCCTCGGAGCTCAAGGTGGACAGAGATGATTCCTTTGTCTACAAAACTCCCGGGTTTTCCGCCGGTGTGCTCAGCCTCGAGGGCCGGGTGGATCCCGCGTCTCTGATTGCCTTTTTTGAAACGTATATGGTCAAGGACAACTGGCAGCCGGTTGCCTCTTTTAAGTCTCCGCGAAGCTTCTTGATGTTTCGAAAGGAAAACCGCTGGTGCGTGATCAACATCACGGAAAAGACGATATACACCTATGTGCAGATATGGGTCGCCCCCACCATTGAAGGAAGTGAGACCACACTAAGTAAATAGGGTGTGCCTTGCCGGGCAACAGTTACCCATCCCGGGGCCGGTGGTGGCCCCTTTTCAAAGAACCGGTTTATATGATGGTATTTTTAAAAGACAAACAAGTCATCCTGGGGGTCTCAGGCGGTATTGCCGCCTACAAGG
>JBJKSK010000495.1:0-2921 GCA_046704125.1 Desulfobacterales bacterium
CCAAACTGGCAGCCCGGCTTGGGTTTCTCAACCATCTTTTGCTGGAAGCCAGCGAACGCGAGGCGTTTTTTCGTGCGATTCATGTCGAACGCACCGAGGCCATGAGGACCAGTGGCGTTTGTATGGAGGCCCTGCCGGAAAAGGCCCCGGCGGCCCTTTCCACCCGGCGCTGCTACGTCAAGTTCGTTTCGAGAAGTTACCAGGCGGTTTTCAACGATTGGTGTGATTATGTCGGGGAAAACCCGGGGCCGCCGAGAAGCTCCGCCAGCGTCGGGGCCCCTGTTGAGGTTTCCTATCGACTGGTGGAAAACATGTGTCAGATGGTAAACGAAATGATCCGAAAGGTAAACTCCGGCATGTCCATGGCCGGGGTGCTCCAATACGCCAGGCAGCTTCAGCCGGATCTTATGGAAAAGCAAGAAGTTACCGGAGGCGGCCTCGGTGGCCCCGCGCAACTTAGGCCGCCGGCGTCTCCCTATCGTCCGGTGGTGATGGAGGCCCTGGGGTTGGCCCGATACCCGGTGTTTCCCGCTCCGGGAAAAATCGGTGAAAAACTCGCCGCCTTTTGCGAATCGCTTTATTCCCGCCACAAATCCGCTATCAAGGCGATGCTGGCCGACCTGTCGGCTCAAATCCGGCATCGTTGTGATGAAAAAAAACCAAAATGTTTTTAAAATATTAACAAATATATTTACATTGACATTTACATATTGTCCGTATTATGAAATGCCCATGGAGGGTGGGATATGGATTCGTCTCTGGAATTGACCGTGAAGCAGACCCGGCTGCTGCGCTACCTGCAGCGGGCCGTCCATCCCACGGGAAAGACGCCCAGTTTGCGGCGGATCGCCGCCGACATGGGGGTGAGCCACGCCGCGGTTTCTCAGCTGATCAGGGCCCTTGAGGAAAAAGGGGCGCTTCGCCGCGAGGGACGCTACAGCCGGCGGATTTATCTGCTCAACCGTGAGGGGGAAACCGCCGGTGCGATGCGCGGCCGCCCGGTGCCTGTGGTGGGAAACATCGCCGCGGGCCTGCCGTTGTATGCGCAGCAGCAATGGGCCGGTACGATGGTCGTTGACGGGGATCTCTACCGGGGATCGAGCCTGTTTGCCCTGCGGGTCACCGGTGATTCCATGACGGGGGCCGCCATCCTCGACGGGGACCTGGTGATTTGCGAACCCCGGCAGTTTGCCGAAAATGGCGAGATTCTCGTGGTGCTGATCCACCAGGAAGAGGCCACGGTGAAACGGTTTTACCGCCGCGCGGATCACATCGAGCTGAGGCCGGAAAATCCCGATTACCCGGTGATGCACTACGGCTTCAACGAAATCTTGATCCAGGGAAAGGTCATCGGAGTACACCGGAGCCCCGAGGTGATGGAGCGGTTGTGAAATGCAATGGGATGTGGCGCATAGGGATACACCGATGCCAGCCCTTGAGGGGTGCCGGATTGCCGTGGGTACCAGCGGGTATGTCTACCCTGAATGGATCGACGCGGGCGTTTACCCCCCGGCCACGCCGTCTGGCAAGATGCTGGCCCTTTACGCCGCGCAATTTTTGGCCACGGAGCTCAACTACACCTGGTACCAGATGCCCCGGGCCGAGGCCGTGGATCGCCAGCGCCGCCAAGTCCCGCAAGACTTTGGCTTTGCCGCCAAGCTGACCCGGACGCTCACCCATGAGGTGGATGACCAGAACTGGCCGGCGCAAGCCGCCGCCTATCGGGAGGGGATCGCCCCCCTGCTCCAGGCCCACCAGCTGATCGCCGTGCTGATTCAACTGCCGCCGTCTTTTGACCGGACCACGGGCCATCGCCGGCATCTGGCCGCCCTGCTCGATGCCCTGGCCGGGCTGCCCCTGGCCGTGGAGTTTCGTCACCGCTCCTGGGCCACGGACCGGGTTTTTGCCGAACTGCAGCGCCGCCGGGTGACCCTGGTGACTGTGGACGTGCCCGACTTGCCGTACCTGTTTCCCTCCCTGGATGTGGTGACCAACCCCGATCTTTTCTACGTGCGGTTTCACGGCCGCAACGCCCGGGGATGGCGTTCGGGCAAACGGCACCGGCAGTTCGACTATCTTTACAGCCGCGAGCAACTGGCCCGGTGTCTGGAAGACCGCGTTGTTTCCCTGAGCCGGCAGGCCCGTCGAGGGGTGGTCTTTTTTAACAACCACGTCCGCGGCCAGGCGGTGGAAAATGCCAGGCAACTGATGGATATCATGAAAACCAACGGGTAACGACTCAGGCATCTAAAATCCACTGGAACAGCCCATGAACCCTTCTGCCGAACGCTTCATCATCCATCTCAACGTGGCCGACTTCGCCGTGGCCGTGGAGCAGCTCATCGATCCCGGGCTGCGGCACCGACCGGTGGTCATCGCGCAGCCTGGCACGGCCCGGGCACCGGTCTACGATATGAGCGAGGCGGCGTTTCGTTGCGGGGTGCGAAAGGGGATGCAGTTGCGCCAGGCGCAGCGCCGCTGCCCCGAAGCCGTGGTTTTGACCCCGCGTACGGCCCGCTACGAGCAGGCCATGGCCGCTTTTTTCCGGCATGCCACGGCCTATTCGCCGCTGGTGGAAATGACCGACGTCAAGGGCCACCTGTTTGTCGACGCCACCGGCACCGGGCGCCTTTTCGGTCCGGCCCAGGACGTGGCCTGGCGGATTCGGCGGGAGGTTCGGGCGCAGATGGGGCTGGATCCCATCTGGTCGGTGGCCCCCAGCAGGCTGATGGCCAAAGTCGCCACCCGGATGGTAAAACCCTCGGGCGAGTACATCATCCATGCCGGCGAGGTGGCCGAGTTTCTGACCCCGCTGCCCCTGAACCTGATTCCGGGCATCGAGGCCGAAGATGTCGCCCGATACCGGGACCACACCGTCAACACCGCCGGGCAGGCCGACGCAGTGAGTGTCGTGCAGATGT
>JBJKSK010000496.1:0-10168 GCA_046704125.1 Desulfobacterales bacterium
ACATTCTCTATGCGGCGCCCATGCATGATGTGGGGAAAATCGGCATCCCGGACAGCATCTTGCTCAAACCGGGCAAGCTGACTTTCGGGGAATTCGCGATCATCAAGACCCATACCCAAATCGGTGCCCGGATCCTATCCAAGTCCAAGGCCCGGATCCTGAAGCTGGCCCAGCAGATCGCCATCTCCCATCATGAAAAATGGAACGGATCAGGCTATCCCCAGGGCCTTTCCGGGGAAAGGATTCCTCTGGCCGGGCGCATCGTCGCCGTGTCGGATACCTTTGACGCCCTGACTTCCACACGCCCCTACAAAGATCCCTATCCCGTGGAGGTGGCGCTGGATGTCATCAAACAAGGGCGGGCAAAACAGTTTGATCCTGACCTGACCGATATTTTCTTTGATCATATCGACGAGATCCTCAAGATCAAAGCTGAGGTGGGCTCCGATCCGGTAGATCCCACGGGGGGCTTTCGGTGGAGCCAGCGCGATTTGGAGAATTTTTGATTTGCCATCCTTATCTTGCGGCCAAGTGCCCGCAAATCGTTCGTTGCCCCCGGCTTGTCAAACGAGTCATCATTTCGTTCAGCGCCGCGCTGATCACCCTGCTGGTGATTTCCCTGGCGGGTTTCTACCTCATCGAGAGGTGGGAACTCCAGTCCCGGGTTCTATCGAAGGTTTCCAGTGTCCGGAGCACTTTCCTGGCGATACAGAAGCAAGACGTCCGGTTGGCCGATTTGCTGGCCGCCCGGGTTCAAGACCGGGCGGATGTGGCGCAAGCCTGCCAAAACCATGACCAAAGCCGGCTTTATCAGGATTTATGGCCTCTGTACAAGCAGTTTGGCCCTTCGCCCCCGATCAGCTCCCTGAACCTCATCGATAGTGGCGGCCGGTGTTTCTTTCGCCTCCGGGCGCCCGATGCCTACGGTGACATGGTCAACCATGGCGTGTTCGCTCAGGCCCGGGCCACCGGGGCGCCGGCTTCGGGTCTCGGAATGGATCCAAGCCAGAACCTGGTCATGAACTATGTGTTTCCCTGGCGCATGGAGGACCAACCGACCCGGTACCTGGAATTTGGAATTCCTATCGGGAGAGCCCTCGCCGGGGTGAGCAAAGCGCTGGGGGTTCAAACGGCCGTTTTCTTGAACAAGCACTTTTTGAACCGGTTTGGCTGGGGAAAAAAGTCGCTTATGGCCCGGAAAAGCGTGAACTGGAACCAGTTCCGGGATTTCGTGGTGGCGTCGCAGACCTTTCCCGACATTGCCCTGGCATTGGGCCGTCACCTCCGGGACGCCCACGCGCAAGACGGGGCCGGCGTCTTTGAACTGGAAATCGCCGGCCGCAAATACGGCCTCGGGTTTTTCCCCATTTTTGATGTTTTCCGGCAAGAGATCGGGCAGGTCGCCGTGCTGCTCGATGTCGGTTTTTTCAACCGTGGAATCCATGCCGTCATGGGGATCTTGGTGTTTGCGGCAGTTGTTGCCGGATCCTTGTTGCTGTTGGGTTTGTGGTTTCAAATCGATGCGATACAACGTCGCCCCTTGGAATTTCGCGACTCCGGCTCTTTGACCGGGCGGGTTTTGACCACCGGGGATGCACTCATTTTAAACGGCTGCGGAGACCATTGCCAATCCGGGGACCTCCCGGAGGGCCACCCGGGGACGGAAAGAGAAGGGACTCGCTCGTTCAAAACCACCCGGGCGGAAGAGGTGTTCGCCCGATCTCTATCCGACACCGTGGTGCAGTCGTTTGGCGATGGGATTCTCGTGACCGACCAAAGCCGCCGGATCCTGATGATGAACCGTGCTGCCGAGCAGATTTTGGAGCGCCGGTACGGCGGGCTTGAATTCGCACCGATCTCCGCGGCCATCGGTGATCCCACGGTAATCGGCTGGTTTGAAGACACGCTTCGGAAGCAGAAAACCAGCCCGCATTTCGATTTTCACCTAAATGGTGCCGTGCCTGGAACCCTCAGGACCATTCGGGCCAGAATTTCACCCGTCCCGGCTCCTGACGGCGGGGGCGCAGCGATCTGGGTCTTTTACGATGTAACCTGGAAACGCGTACTGGAGCAGCGGAGAAAGGCCTTTCTGGCCAGGGCGGCCCACGAGCTCCGGACGCCGTTGACCACCATCCAGGGCTTTTCCGAGCTGCTCATGACTTCGGGGGCTTTTTCCCAAGAGGATGTCTGCAAATATATGGGCTACATCAATCAGAAAGCCCTACAATTGGGCCAATTGATTACCGCGCTGGTCACCGTGTCGACGATGGATGCCGGCAAACCGATGCCGCTTAAACGCTCCCGGATCAACTTCAGGCAGTTTATCCAGCTGGTTGCCGACGACGCGGCGGCGAAGGTATCCGATCATCGCATTGAAGTCGTTTTGCCGCCGGCAGATGCAGTTTTCGAGGCCGATAAAGATAAATTATTTTCGGTTTTTTGGCATCTGGTTGAAAATGCCGTCAAGTTTTCCGAACCCGGGACCCTTATTCAGATCATAGCCGAGGTGGATGGGAAAGGGTGCCGAATTCAGGTCCGGGATCAGGGCATTGGCATGGATGCCGCGGAGATGGAAAATCTCTTCGAACCCCTTTACAAGGTCGATACCTCCGATTCGGCCAAGGAAGGCGCTGGATTGGGTCTGGCCCTGGTCAAGTTCATCGTACAATCCCACGGGGGCCGCATCGAAGTAAAAAGCGATTCGGGGCAGGGAACCACGGTGACGGTGGTGCTGCCTGAAACCGGCCCGGATACGGCGTTGCCAACCGTTTAAAACCGGGGTGATCGATCCGTTTCGGCCATATCGCGGGGTGACACCGGCGACTGCCTTGTCTCATTTGCCAATCCGGCACGCGCCATGGCGCGGCCTTCCGGTTGAATTTTTTTCCAAAGCACGATAGGTAAAGCGCAAAACAGGCATCGACGTAAAATAGGCGTTTGAATCGATGCCGGAGGAAGGGATATGGCCGTAAAAAAAAACAATTTCCAGGTGGACCTCATCGGGTTTCCCATCGATCTGGGTGCGGCACGCCGGGGAGTGGATATGGGGGCCTCGGCGCTTCGCATCGCCGGGATCCAGAGGCGCTTGGAAAAACTGGGCTACGAGGTCAGCGACCTGGGCGATGTGGTGATCCGCAATATGGAGCGCCAGCAAGTGGACAACCACAAGCTCAAGTACCTCGGCGAGATCGTGCGCACCAACCAGGAACTGGCCCAAATGATCAAGACGTCCATGGACCAGGGCCATTTTCCGCTATGTCTCGGCGGCGATCATAGCCTGGCCATCGGTTCCATTGCCGGGATTTCAGCTCACTGCCGAAACGCCGGCAAGAGCCTGGGATTGATTTGGGTGGATGCCCACACGGACATGAATACCGAACAGACCACACCTTCCGGCAATATCCACGGGATGAGTCTGGCGGTGGCCCTGGCTCAGGGAGCGCCAGCACTGACCGAAATATTGGGGTTTTCCCCCAAATTGGTGGCTCGAAACTGCGCCGTGGTGGGGGTGCGCAGCGTCGACCGGTTGGAGCGGCAGGCCATCCAAAAAATCGGGTTGCCGGTCTATACCATGACCGACATCGATAGACGCGGGGTCCCGGTAATCATCGAGGAAGTCCTCGGCAAACTGGCCAGCCAGGTGGATCAGATTCACGTGAGCTTTGACATGGACAGCATCGACCCTGGCGTGGCCCCCGGTGTGGGAACCCCCGTCTCAGGGGGTCTGAACTACCGGGAGGCCCACCTGTTGATGGAAACCATCGCCGAAAGCGGCTGCATGGCGTCTCTGGATGTCGCTGAAATCAATCCTATTCTTGATTCGCACAACAAGAGCGCGGAACTGGCCGCGGAACTGGTGGCCTCGGCCATGGGGCAACGCATCCTGTAGTCGGATTTTCTCCCCATGACGGACGTCTTGCTGATTCAACCCCCGATTTCTGACTTTTACCTGACGGCCAAGCGCACGTTTCCCTATGGCCTGGCCTGCATCGCCACCGCCCTGGAGGCAGACGGTTTTTCGGTTTCCCTGTTTGACGCGCTGGCCACCGGCAGATCCAGACGGCTGCCGCTGCCCCCTGAAATGGCCTATCTCACCCCGTTTTACGGGCAGCCGGATCTGTCGCCCTTTGCCCTGTTTCACCACCATCGGCATTTTGGATATAGTTTCCAGTATCTTTCAGCCGTTGCCAGGGCATCGGGCGCGTTTCTGGTGGGGATTTCCTCCTTGTTTACCCCGTATAGCGACTATGCCTTGCAAACCGCCGAGGTGGTCAAGCAAGCGTTGCCGGGCTGCCGTGTGGTGCTGGGGGGGTATCACCCGACAGCGCTTCCCGGGTCGGTGATGGCGCATCCGGCCGTGGATTTTCTGATCCGGGGACAGGGCGAAACGGCCATGCCGGCGCTGGCCCGCGCACTGAAGGCCAAATCCGGTCTCGAGCAGGTGCCGGGGATCGTTTTTCGAAAGCCGGACGCCACGCTTCATATCGCATCCCCGGCCGTTCAGGCGGCCGATGATGGCGGATTTTTCCCGGCCCTTGAAAAGGTCAATCTCCGGTATTACCGCCGAGCCGGGCGCTGCGGCGTGGTGGTGGCCGCCAGCCGGGGCTGTCCCATGAGCTGTAGCTATTGCTGCATGGGAGCGGACTCTCAAATGCCCTACCGCAGACGATCCGTGGCTTCCGTGACGGCGGAAATCGACACGGCGGTATCGCAGTACGGGGCCGGACTGATCGATTTCGAGGATGAAAATTTGTCGCTGGACCGCCGCTGGTTTATGGCGCTGCTTGATGAGATGACCCGGCGATACCGCGGGATGAACCTTGAGCTAAGAGCCATGAACGGGTTGTTTCCCCCCTCCTTGGACGAGCCCATGGTGGCCGCCATGAAAAACGCCGGGTTCCGGACGCTAAATCTCTCCCTGGGGTCCACGGATCCGGCGCAGTTGAAACGGTTTCGCCGCCCCGATGTCAGCCGCAGTTTTGACGCGGCATTAGGCTGGGCCAGGACCCATGGGCTGGATGCCGTGGGCTATATCATCGTCGGGGCTCCGGATCAGCATGCCGAAGCGTCTTTGCAGGATTTGCTCTACCTGGCGCGGCGCCGGGTGCTGGCCGGGATTTCGGTTTATTATCCGGCACCGGACAGTCTGGATTTTGGGCGCTGTGAAAAACTGGGCATGCTGCCAGAGACGTTTTCCCTGATGCGCTCATCGGCCCTTCCCCTGTCCCACGCGACTACCAGGCGCGAGGTGGTGACGCTGCTGCGCCTGGGGCGGATCGTTAATTTCATGAAACGATTGGCTGATTCTGGCCGGGGACTTCCAATGCCCGGTGCCGTCGCACGGTGTTTAGACCCCCGGGAAAACCGCATGGAAACCGGGGTGCATCTTTTAGCGGCGTTTTTAAACGACGGGAACATCCGGGGCATCACTCCCGAGGGGCGGGTTTATCCGCATGAAATTTCCGGAAAATTGACCCGCCTTTTTCTGCAGGCGCTGTAGGCCTGCCGAAAAGGCCTAAGCCGTGGCGACCCAGGAAAAGAAAAGATCCACGCAATCCGGACACAGCTGCGTGCCCCGCACGTCGCGGATGATCTGCAGGGCCTTATCCTTAGGCATCGGCTCGCGATAAGGGCGTTCGCTGGTCAGCGCATGGTAGATGTCGGCCACCGCCGTCATCCGCGCCCACAGTGAGATCTGGGTTCCTTTGAGTCCTTCCGGATAGCCTTTTCCATCGAAGCGTTCGTGGTGATTGAGCACCACGGGCAATGTCTTGGCCAGGCTGGGGATGGGGCGCAGGATGTCGGCGCCGATGATCGGGTGACGCTTGATATTTTCGTATTCTTTATCGGTGAGCCGCCCCGGTTTGAGCAAAATAGCATCGGGAATGCCTATTTTCCCTAAATCGTGAAGGCGGGCGGCAATTTCCAGAGTCTCGATTTCCTGAGGGGTGGAATCCAGTTTTTGGGCAAGTCCCACGACGATGCCGGCCACGGCGTCGGAGTGACCCTTGGTGTACTGGTCTCTGGCCTCCAGGGCCTGGATCAGACTGGAGATGGATGCCAGAAGCAGCCGTTGCTCGGTTTCCAGCCGCTCCTTGTCCTTGAGCAGCAGCCGGAAATGATCCGAGAGCAGCTTCTCGGCTAGAATCACCACCTGGTCCACATTAAAGGGCTTGACGATGTAGGCCGATGCCCCGCTTTGCATCAGCTGGCGCATTTTGCCCCGATCGCTTTCCGAACTCATGGTAATAAAGGGAATCGATGCAAATTCGGGGATGGCGTGAACGGCCTGGCAAAACAGCATACCGTCCATTTCAGGCATGTTCAAATCGCTGACAATGAGATCCGGCTTGCAGGTTTCCAGGAGTTTCAGGGCCGCTTTCCCGTTTGGTGCGGTCATGACGGGAAACCCCTCGTCGTGAAATCCTTTGCTGACATATTCCCGGATGACGGTGGAATCGTCCACCACCAGGATCATCCATTGCCGAATCTGGGTGGCCTTGTACAGCAGCTTCTCCACGACCCCGCAAAGCTGATCCTTGGCGTTTGTCTTGGTGACGTAGGCCGCCGCTCCGGCTTGAAACCCCTTTTCGATGTCGGCTTCCTGTTCATGGGAGCTTAGGATGACCACCGGGATGGTGTTGGTCACATGAAGGCTTTTTAGCCTCTCGCAAAGCGTGAACCCGTCCATCTGCGGCATATCGACATCGGTGATGATCAGGTCGAAAGCGCCGACGATGGCTTTTTCAAGGCCATCTTGGCCGTTTTCGGCCTCCGTGATGAGGGCATCGATCTTTCGAAGCACGACAAGCAGTCCCCGGCGCATGGCGGCGCTGTCATCCACGACAAGAATTTTAGGCTTCTGCTTGCCGTTGATCTGTTGGCCCGGGGCCGGGATGGCGGTTGTTGAACCTGATATCATAGGAGCTTGAACCTGCTTCTGAAAAAATCAAACCGGTAATTTGTCTCATGACTGCGGTATCTTGTCAAGAAGCGGTTTTTGGCTCCGATTCCTGCTCCTTATGGATTTTCCAGGGGCAGGTTTTCATGGCTCCGGGCTGCAGACGGCCTTGACGAAAAACTGGGCCGAAAAATCCTCCGATGCCACATAGCCCATGTCCACGCTGACATACCATGCGGTTGTAAAAGAGCGCCGGTCACAACTCCACAGCCATTTCAGGTTGGAATCAAAGATGGGCTCCATGCAAAAGTCGTGTCCGTGGGGTGTATCCGTAAGCAGGCTCATCAGCTCGTCTATGGTGGGCAGACGCCAGCGGTGCCGGCCGTAATTGCCCTGGCGGTTGATTTCCGCGATAAGGTTATGGGCCGCTTTCCAGGATACGGGATACGGGCTGCCAGCCTGCTGCCAGCGCAACCCGGTGGCCCGGTCCAGGATCATGCCCGGGGCATCTACCACAAAATCGTTGTTCACATACCTCAGAGGCCGCCATAGCCCGTCTGTATGAAAGCAGGCAGCCGCCTGCCTGGTAGCGACTTTCACCGGATGGCGGCGCAGCGGCCGGGGCTTTCCGGCAATCGATACGGCTTTGGCGTCAGGCGTCACGCGGCAGGTTTGCGCGCGTTTGAATTCCCACGAGGCGGCCAGATCCATCAAGGCGGTACTCATCTCTTTGGCCGTGGCAAACCGGTCTTCGACAGCCGGTGCCGTGGCTTTTTGCAGGAAGCGCTCCCATGGTGCATCCAGATCCGGATTGACGGCACTGGCCGGCTGGCGCGTTTGCCGGGGAAAGGTGCCGGTGAGCATCCGATAGCAGGTGATGCCGACGGCGTAAAGGTCTGCGGAAGCATCGACCCGGTCTGGATCCGATTCCTGCTCCGGAGGCGCATACCAGGGCGAGCCCACCTTGAGGGTCGGGGGGCCGGAAAAGGTTTCTCCGTGGAGTTTTGACAGGCCGAAATCGCAAATTTTAACGGTATCCTGGTCTGTGATCAACAGATTAAACGGTTTGATGTCGCGGTGGATGATGCCTTCATGATGCAGGCGGGCCAGGCCGGAAAGGGTTTGAAGGCAGTAGCCGATGGCCTTGTCCACCCGGATAATGCGCGATGGAAATTCCGTGTGTGTCGATTCTCCGATCATAAGTCCCAGGTTGTTGAACAAATACTCCATGGTGTAAAAAGGTTGCCCGTTGTGCTCGCCGAAATCCAGGATGGACGCGATGCAGGGATGGCGCAAGTGAGCCATGGTGATGGCTTCTGAGACAAAAAGACGCCGGATGGCCTCTAATCCCAGGAGCCGGGTCAGATGCGGGTTTGGATCCAGCCACTTCAAGGCGACGATTTTTCCGATCACCGGCAATTCGGCCTTATAGACTCTGGCCATCCCCCCCCGGCCCAGAAGCCCGCGGATCACATATTTACCGATTTTTTTCATCGGTTCTCTGCTTTCCTATCCCCACAGCCGATTGGCGTGCATCTTCAAAAATCCCCGATCCCGAATCTTTTGAACCACAGTCCCGATGTCGTAGGCCACAAAGCGCACCTCGATGCTTTTCGCGTGGCTGTCCCAGATCACATACTTGGCATGGTCGTTGCCGTCTCTGGGTTGGCCCACCGCCCCCACATTGACGATGTGGCGGCGATGGGGCGCCAAAAAGACGGTGCCCTGAGACAGGCACGTGCTTTCAACGGTGCGGCCGTCAAGGACAAAAAGGTTGAGCAGGTGGGTGTGACCGATGAAACACAGCGGTTCCGGTATCTGCCATGCGATATCGATCATTTCTTCCGGCGGTACCTGGAAGTGATAGCGGGTTATTGAATCGGGCGGAAACCCATGGACAAATCTGGCTGAAGCTTGCCGGTAAACCGCGGGCAAGGTTTTGATGAAATCCAGAGACCCGGGAGAAAGCATGGTGAGGCTGTGTTCCAGAGACTTTTTGGCCTGCGGGTTGAACCAATCCCGCAGCTTGGGGTCGATGGCGGCCTGTTCGTGGTTTCCAAGGCAGGTGGGAATGCCCAGTTCCCGGATCCGGACCAGGACGGCTTCCGGGTCCGGGCCGTATCCGATACAGTCTCCTAAACAGACCGTCTCATCGATTTGCTGCCGGTTCATATCGGCCAGCACGGCTTCCAGGGCTTCCAGATTTCCGTGAATATCGGATATCACAGCGAGTTTCATGTCACGGTCTAAGAAAAAAGGTCGATCCGGGCTGCTTCGGCGGCAGCGGATATTTTTCTGCAAAAACTGTAACATATTTTATTTTGAACTGAAAACAGAAAGTGAAACCGGATGATAGATGCCAGGTGAAGCGCATTCCTGGCAGGATTTTGGCGGCCAGCCGAATATAGCCTTGAGCAAACGTTTAAAAACTTATGGCAAAATATCACCGATTCTGGTAACAAGGACCGCGACAGGCCGCAGGCCCCCCGGGGCCGAGTTCAACGGCCCCGGACACCCGGTTTCGGGCTTATTCCCTAACAGGAGCAATGACATGGCGGACACCACGGATGCGATGGATCAGGCAGTCAAGGCGATGGCCGACAGGGAAGGCAAGTATTTGACCTTTTCCCTGGCCGAAGAAGAGTACGGTATCGGCATTCTCAAGATCAAGGAGATCATCGGGATGATGTCCATCACCTCTGTGCCCCGGACCCCTCCCTATGTCAAGGGAGTGATCAACCTGCGTGGAAAGGTGATTCCGGTCATTGACCTGAGGCTGCGCTTTGGTCTCACGGGAATCGACTACAACGAGCGAACCTGTATCATCGTGGTGGAAATCCGTGGCCAGGCAGGCACCATCCTCATGGGAATCGTCGTGGATTCGGTTTCCGAGGTGCTCAACATCAAGGCCAAGGATATCGAAGAAACGCCGGCATTCGGGGCAAGCCTGGATACGCAGTACATTCTCGGCATGGCCAAGATGGAAGGCGGGGTCAAGATCCTTCTGGATATCGACCGGGTCGTTGGAAGCAGTGACGCTACCCTGCTGGCCAAGATGGCCTAGGGGCTGCTGTCCTTACAATATCCCGAGGTACCATCCGATGAGCGCCTTGCCGAAAAAGATATAGACGATTGCCCCGATGGATAGAAAGGGCCCATAGGGAAGAGCCATTTTCAGGCTTTTGCGGTTTTGAATCATGACCGCCATGCCCGCCACAGTACCTATCACCGACGACGCCAGGATGGTGAAAAGAACCCCCTGCCAGC
>JBJKSK010000497.1:0-2808 GCA_046704125.1 Desulfobacterales bacterium
GACGAAGCCCGTGCCCTGATTTTTGCAGGAGCCCTGGATACTGTGCACCCCGATGCCTGCCGGGCGGCCCTGCTGTGGAAGCTGGCCTGCTGGCAGAAAACAAGGACGGTACCAGGGGCCCAGTTGAAGCTGTTTTCCCAAAACCGGCCTCCGCCGGCCCCCGCGTTTCCACCGGAAGACCCCAAAGAGCGGCTTCGCCAGCAGTTCCGCACCCTGGGCTTTCTGTGCGAGGGTCATCCCATGGCCTTTTACCGGGAGGGCTTAAAGCAGCAGGGGATTGTCTCCGCAGTCGATCTGTTCAGGCATGTGGGTGCCCGGGTGTCTTTGGCCGGGGTGCTGATCACGGGAAAGACCGTGATCAGCAAACACGGCGACCCCATGCAGTTTTTGACCTTTGAAGATGAAACCGGCCTGGTGGAAACGACGTTTTTCCCCGAAGCCTACCGCCGCTTTTGCGCCTTGCTGGAACGCAACCGGCCCTTTGTCCTGACGGGCAAAGTGGAACAGGATTTTGGCGCCGTGACCCTGACCGTGGATGCGGCCAAGCCCCTGGGGGGCCGCCGGTAGGTCGATAAATCGATACCCGACGGCCCTCGCCGGCAATATCGATTGCCGGCCACGGTTGAAAAAGGCGGTTATTCATTTCTTAATTGGTGTGTCGCCTGAGCGCTTCTGGTTTCAGATTATTTCTGGCAGAGAAAATGGAGGTTGAACGGATCGTGGGGGATGGCTTCTATCCGGACATCGGAAAACCCGGCGTTTCGCAGCATCGCTTCGGCTTTTTGCCTTCCCCACATCATCCCCAGGCCTTTTCCGCCGTTGACCAGCCCCACCGGAAGGCAATGCAGCAGGCTCACCGTATAGAGAAACGGCCCCATGGGATGAGCCAGGTTTCCCTGGATCGGGGTCTCGGCGGCGATGTCGACCATGGAAAAGAGTCCGCCGTCAGCCAGTAGAAATCGTGCCCCTTTCAGTGCTCCGCTGGGATCGGTCTGGTCATGGATGGCGTCAAAAGCCGTGACGTAATCAAAGGATTCAGCCAGAGACGCATCGGCCGGCAGAGCGGCAGCGTCAAGGAGCCGGAATTCGATGTTTGTCAGCCTCTTCCGATGGGCTTCGGCCCAGGCTTTTTCAATGGCCTCGGCACCGATATCAACGGCCAGAAAACGGCTGTGTGGAAATGCCTCGGCCATGAGCAGGGGGGCTGTTCCTTCGCCGCAGCCCAGATCACACACCCGGATGCCGGACGCCAGCCGGGCGATCAGGTTTCCTGCATCCACGGAGGGCAGAAACGTGTCGATGAGCACCTGCTGGTGCTTGGCGTCGGCCAATTGCGTCATGAAAGCCTGAAAGCGGGGGTAATGATCATAGGAGACGCCGTCTCCGGTCTTGAACCCGGCCACCACCGCCTCCATGGCGCATGCGGTCAGCAGGGGAATTTCCTGGGTGTAGACGCCCAGGTTGGCGTTTCCGGCGCGCCGGGTCAGCAGGTCGGCATGGGCCCGGGGCAGGGAGAACAGGGGGTGTGGTGTGTTACCGTCGCTGATTTCAACGATTTTCCCCGTGCACATGACCCCAAGCCACTCCCGGACATAGCGTTCTGAAAGGCCTGCCTTTTCGGCGATCTGCGCCGATGCGGCCGGGGTGCCGAGTGCATCCATGGCCTCGAAAAGCCCGGTTTGGTATCCAATGCCCATGGCCAGGTTCAGTGCTCCGCCGTTTAAGATGTCGACCATCCGGCTGGAGAAATCTTTTGGGGTGCTTTTTTCTGTTTCGGTCATTCAGGTCCTTATTTTTTCGTAAGATCGACACCGAAAAAAACCGGGCTTCTCGCAAAGTTCGCAGAGGCGCGGAGAAATTCAATTAAACCAAAAATCTCTGCGACCTCTGCGGTTCTGCGAGATTTTTTTAAACTCAAGAAGTAGAACAGTCCTGGTGAAGGGTTTAATTCAGGGTCTGCAGCAACTCTACGGTGATGCAGTCCGGACCGGCGAGAAAGGCCATTTTAAAGGCCTTGTCCGCGGCAACCGTGGGCCCCTGGTGAAACTCGCCTCCCTTGGCGACGAGGTTTTCGTGGACCGCATCCAGATCATCGACCCGCAGGCAGATGTGGTTGTAGCCGAAATGGGCCGGGCAGGTCTCTGGGGCAATCACCTCATCGGCGCGGGCCGTGCGCAAAAAAATCGGCGCCCCCCCGACATCCATCGTGGCGCCGCTGGCGGTGCCGAAGTTTTTCCACTCCAGCATGGTGGCGTCGAGCATGCGGGTGAAAAAATCGATGGTCTTTTCCATGTCGCTGCATATCAGGTGAACGTGATGAAAGGTAAATGTCATGGGAGACTCCTTGGAAACGGATCGGCCGATGGCCATAAAGGGAAAAAGGAAAATGCGAGCCTGCCGGATGCCGCGCTTCAACTGGCGCGGCGCCCAAGAAAATCTGGTTTTGGCAATTATACGAACCAGGCGCAAAAAGTCCACTGGTTTTGATCAGTTTGCGCATTCAGCATTCCAGCGAGATGGGTTTTGTCCTGGATGAAGCCGGGAAACGGTTCGGAATTCGGGTGCACCACCCAGCGTTGAAAGGATATTGCGGCGGTCAGATAAAAACGCCACGGATTTTAGGAAAAAGACATTTCCATTGTCTTTCCAGAGTCTTATTATTGTTACCATGATTTATCGAGAAGTTACATCAGGACGAAACAACATGTTGAAAGGGAAGAAAAAAGATGGGAATAAGACTGCAAATTAAAACCGCCGGAACAAGAGCCCATTCAGGATGCCGCTGACATTTTGCCCTTTGAATTGAAG
>JBJKSK010000498.1:0-5263 GCA_046704125.1 Desulfobacterales bacterium
CTGGATATCGGGATACGATTCGATCAACTCCGAGCAGGTCATCAGCAGTTTGTGCAGGGCTCTCTTGTCGCTTGGCGCGCTGCCCCGGACGCCGTCCAAAATCGGGGCGGACTTGGTTTCTTCGATCATCTTGCGCGCCGAGGCGTGGCTGATGGGAAGCACCCGGAACGAGACATCTTTCAGGATTTCCACCAGGATGCCGCCCAGACCGTACATGATGACGGGA
This sequence comes from Desulfobacterales bacterium, assembly GCA_046704125.1. Taxonomy (GTDB): domain Bacteria; phylum Desulfobacterota; class Desulfobacteria; order Desulfobacterales; family JBJKSK01; genus JBJKSK01. Next base: position 227 of record JBJKSK010000498.1, read on the forward strand.
CCGAACTGATCGTCCATCTTGGTGCCGATGATCACTTCCACCCCGGAGTCGGCCATCGGGGATACCAGCACTCCCCGGATGTCAGCTCCGGGTTGAGTGGCCCGGGCGTTAGAATGGATTTCATCAAAGGCCCGGCGTACTTCCGTTTCCGTTTCGATGGCAAGTATTACGCCGCCGGCATCGCTCTTATGGACGATGTCCGGGGAAACGATTTTCATGACCACCGGCGCATGGATATCCCGAAAGCATGCCACGGCCGCATCGGCGGTGGTGGCCTGTTTGTCCGGAAACGCCGGCGCTCCGTGCAGTTTGATCAGGCGTTTGGCTTCCGTCTCCAGCAGGGAGCGACGCTGCTCTTTTCTGGCGTTCTGGATGATGCGCACGCCCTCGGCCTTTTTTTTGGCACCCCAGTTGAAGACGAAATTGGTCTTGGCGTGATAGCTGCTCAGGTAATCGCCGTATTCCGCCAGCACTCCGGTGCACTTGCAGGCCACGTCCAGGGAGTCGTACACGGGCACCACGTAGTAGCGAAGCAGGTCCAGCGCATGGGGCTTTTTCGAGCTGTACAGGGAGTGAACCACGATGGGTTTGTTCCGGCGCTTGACCATCTTGCCGATCTGGTGCGCGGCGTCTTCTTCCTGCATGGCCAGCGAAGCGGCAAAACGGATGCCGTAGCCGCCAAACAGGCCCACCATCAGCAACCCGCCCACGTTGTGGTCCTTCAAGATGGCAGCGGCGCAGGCGGCAAACAGGGTGGGGTCCGCGTCGGTGCCGCCGGCCACATCCACCGGGTTCCGCACGGTGGCCGCGTCCGGAAGCAGCCGTTTGAGCTGGGCCTGGGTTTTGGGGTGCAACTCGGGAATGTCCATCCCCAGATCGCTGAGCAGGTCGGCGGCGATGGTGGCATGGCCACCGCCGTCGGCCAAAATGGCCACGGACTTGTTTTTGATGGGCGGAAGGCTCGACAAGGTTTCCGCGGCGGGGAACAGTTCGTCGGAGTTTTCGATAACGATGATGCCCGCGCGCGCAAAGGCGGACCGGGCCACTTCCGAGATGCCGGCCAGCGCCCCGGTGTGGGAGCCGGCCGAGCGTTTGCCCGTGGTCGAGCGGCCGCTTTTTAGCAAAATCACCGGTTTGTCGATGGTGGTGCGATACGCCTGCTGGAGAAATTCACGGCCCTGGCGCATTCCCTCCACATACATCAAAATGGCTTTGGTATCGGGATCCTGGCGGAAGAATTCCAAATATTCGTGAAACTTGATATCGGCCTCGTTTCCCACTCCGACGTAATACGAAAATCCTTTGCGGCTCTTGATCTGGGCTTCGGTGATCAAGGTCAATGCCATGTTGCCGCTCTGGGACAACAAGGCGATGTCGCCTCTCGGAGCATCGTGCAAGCCGACCAGGTTGAGGTTGTTTTTCAGGTTCATCATCCCCGAGGTGTTGGGGCCGATGAGCCGGATGCCGTTTCGTTGCGCGGCGTCCACCACGGCCGTTTCCAGTTCCTTGCCGGCTTTTCCCGTTTCGCCAAAGCCTCCGGCGATCAGCACGGCGCCGTAAACGCTCTTTTTCCCGCAGTCGTCGAGAATGGCCGGAATGCTTTTTGCCGGGGTGGTGATCAGCGCAATGTCCACCGGACCCTCAATGGACGAGACCTTTTTGTAGCAGGGGAAGCCCAACACGCTTTCTTCCCTGGGATTGACCGCATAAATTTTTCCCTCGTATTTTTCTTTCAACAAAATGGAGATGGCTTGAAATCCCCTCTTGGTCTCGTTTCGGGAGGCGCCGACCACAGCCACCGAGCCGGCGTTGAGGATCTGTTCCAGGGGCATGAAGTTCTTCTCCTTTTCGGTTTACTTCTTCCGATCTTCGAAATTTTGCAGGGAGTCCTGACGCTCCTTTGTGGAGACACAGGCGAGACATCCTTCGACTTCAAACGCCATCAGCGCTTCCAGACTGGCCTCCCCCCGGGCCATCTCCAGGCCCTTTTTGATCATCTTGAGGGAAAACGCCGAATTGGCGGCAATTTTTTCGGCCATGGCCATGGCTTCGCCCATCAGTTGATCGGCGGGGACGGCACGATTGACCAGCCCGATGCGCGCGGCCTCGCGGCCGTCGATGGACTCGGCGGTAAACAGCAGTTCCCTGGCCTTTCCGGGGCCCACCAGATCCTGCACCAGACGAAAGGCCCCGCCGGTGACCGAGGAGGTGACCCGGGCCTCGGGGGATCCGATCTGGGCGTCTTCCGCGGCGAGACGGATGTCGCAGGCCAGCGCCAGCTCGTAACCGGATCCCAGGGCATAGCCGTTGACGGCGGCGATGGTGGGCTTTTCAAAGCGCAGAATCTTGCGGGAGGCCTCCTGGAGTTCTTCCAGATAGTCCCGATATGCCTCCAGGCTTCGGGTCTTGGATTCCTTGAGGTCCGCGCCGGTGGAAAATGCGCGCTCCCCCTCGCCGGTAATGATCAGCACCCGGATGGCCGGATCGGCACCGGCATCGGTCAGCGCCTCCTGAATGTCAAGCCACATCCGTTTGTTCATCGCGTTCATCACCCGGGGGCGATTGAGTTTGACCAGGGCCACGGGACCGCTTTTTTCATAGATGATGCATTCAAAATTCATCGCCATCCTCCTTCAGACCGCTATCTGCAGTTACCGGTATCAACACCGAACCCGAGCCGGGCTCCGGGTCCTGGGACGCTTCGACCGACTTCCTGCGGGGTTTCTGCATCAGGTAGAGCAGCCCCCACAGCCCGACGCCGATCAGATACAACCAATGCTTTTCCTGCCCCAGGCCGATGGAATGCGCAAAGAAGCCGGGACGAAACATGATGGCGCAGATGGCCAGCAAAATCGGCATCTCATACCAGCGGTTGCGGACGAGAAAATAGCCCTGGGTCAGCGAGGCGAAAGCAAAGGTTCCCAGACAGGTCATGCCGAAAATCACGAACGCCATCAGCCAACTGTTGATATGCCATAACAGGATATCGGTATTGAAAATGAACATAAATGGCAAGATTCCAGCCCGGATGTCGTAATAAAACGACTGGAAGCCGGTCTTGATGGGATCCGATTTGGCGATGGCCGCCGCGGCGTAGGCCGCGAGCCCCACCGGCGGGGTGTCGTCGGCCAGGATGCCGAAGTAGAAACAAAACAGGTGGGCGGCAATCAACGGCACGACAAAGCCTTGAGCCCCGGCGATGTGGACGATGACCGGAGCGGTCAGGGAGGCCATGACGATGTAGGTGGCGGTGGTCGGCAGTCCCATGCCCAGCAGCAGGCTGGCGATGGCGGTGATCACCAGCATGATAAAGATGTTGCCGCCGCTGATGTTGGCGACGATTTCCGTGATCATGCCGCCGACCCCAAGGGTGACCCCCCCGACGATGATGCCGGCGGCCGCGCAGGCGGTGGCCACGCTGACCATGTTGCGGGCGCCCCGGATCAGGCCTTCCACGATATCCGAAAACCCCCGGCGGAAGCCGGCGGCGACGTCTCCGCCCCGATGCCAGGCGACGACCGCGTGCTGACCGATCATGATCACAAGCAGCGCGAGGGTGGCGTGAAAGGCGGACAAGTCCGGGGAGTGCCGGGGAATGATCAATTCATAGAGAAGCACGCCCAACGGCAGGAGAAAGTGGAGCCCGCCCATCAGGGTTTTGAAAAAGCGGGGCAGGTCGGCCTTTGGCAGCCCTTTCAGGCCGAGCTTTCCGGCTTCGAGATTGACCAGGTAAAACAGGGTGGCATAGGAGGCGAACGCGGGGATGGCCGCCGCCTTGCAGACCTCCAGGTAAGGAACGTTGACGTACTCGGCAATGATGAAGGCCGCGGCCCCCATGATCGGGGGCATGATCTGACCGTCGACGGCGGCGGCGACTTCGACGGCGGCGGCTTTTTCCGCCGGGTAGCCGATTTTTTTCATCAGGGGGATGGTGAAGGTGCCGCAGGTCACCACGTTGGCGATGGAGGAACCCGAAACCATCCCGGTCAGGCCGCTGGACATGACGGCCGCCTTGGCCGGTCCCCCCTTGTAGCGACCCAGCAGGCTCATGGCCAGGTCGATGAAAAAGCGCCCCGCCCCGGCCTGTTCCAGCAGGGTCCCGAACAACACGAAGAGAAAGACGATACGGGCCGAAACATCCAGAGGAATCCCGTAAATTCCCTCGGTGGTCAGGGAGATCTGTCCGATGTAGCGGTCCAGACCGGCGCCCTTGAAAGCGAAAATACCGGGCATGTGGGGCCCTAAAAAGATGTAGAGACTAAAAATAATGGCGATGGCCGGCAGGGCCCATCCCATCACCCGGCGGGTGGCCTCGAGCAGGATGATGACCAGAAATCCCCCGATGACGAGATCCCGGACGATGGGCATTCCGATGCGTGCCATCAGCCCGTCGTAGTCGATGACAATATAGAGCGCCGAGAGGGCGGCCAGTACGCCAAGAACCACGTCGATCAAGGGGGCCTTGTCGATTGCCCCCATCCATCGCAGCCCCGGGATCGAGACCTTGCGGCGCACCGTCGGATAGAGAAGAAAGATCAGCAACAAGGCAAACGCCAGGTGGATGGCCCGAACATAGGTGGAATCCAACAACAGCCAACTCGCCAGGGAGAGCTGAAACAGGGACCAGCACAAGGCCACACCGGGTGCGAGAAAACGGCCGTATCCCTTGGGTTGGCGCAGACCTCGAGATTCTTCGTCCTGGATGCGGGCAAGCGCCTCATCCGGATCGGTTTCGGGGGGTTGATGGCTTTTGTCGGACATAAGCAGGCTCCATGGGGCGGTCCATGACCGCATTAAGCAAAGGGAGGGCGCCTATGGATCGGGCGGCCCTCCCCTTTTCTCCGTATCCTTTCACAACTCAATAACGATGTTGGTCGGCCAATGACTATTAGATCAGACCGACTTCCTTGAAGTACTTCACGGCGCCCGGATGCATCGGAGCGGTGAGCCCCATCAGCATGTTCTGCTTGGTCAGAATCTTGAACGCCGGGTGCAGCGCCTTGAACTGATCGAGGTGGTCGAACACTTCCTTGGTGA
>JBJKSK010000499.1:0-6404 GCA_046704125.1 Desulfobacterales bacterium
CCGTGAAGCTGGCCGCCTACAATCTCACGGCCGCCGACGTCCGCAGCGCCCTGGCCGCCAACAATTATATCGCCGCTGTGGGCAGCACCAAGGGACAGATGGTGCAGGTCAACCTGACGGCTTCCACCAGCCTGCATTCCGTCGATGAATTCCGGAACCTGATCCTCAAGCAGCAAAACGGCGCCGTAGTGCGCCTCAAGGATGTCGCCAACGTGACGCTGGGCTCCGAGGACTATGAATCTCAGGTGGCCTTTGACGGCAAAAAGGCCGACTACATCGGCATACAGGTGACGCCCGAGTCCAATCTGCTGGAGGTCATCAAGCGGGTCCGCCAGGTCTTTCCCGGCATCCAGAAACAGTTTCCCGAAGGCATCAACGGCCGGATCGTTTATGATTCGACCAAATTCGTGGACAGCTCCATTTCCGAGGTGGTTCAGACCCTGATCGAGGCGCTGCTGATCGTAACCCTTGTGGTTTTCCTCTTCCTGGGCTCCGTGCGTTCGGTGGTGATTCCCACCATCGCCATCCCGCTTTCGCTGGTCGGCGCCTTCACCTTCATGCTGGTGCTTCATTACTCCATCAACCTGATAACCCTCCTGTCCCTGGTGCTGGCCATCGGCCTGGTGGTCGACGACGCCATCATCATCGTGGAAAACGTCAATCGCCATCTCCAGGAGGGGGCCACCCCGGTGCATGCCTCCATCCTCGCGGCCCGGGAACTGGCCAACCCGATCATCGTCATGGACGTGGTCCTGATCGCCGTGTACATCCCGATCGGATTTATGGGGGGGCTTACCGGCGCGCTTTTTACCGAATTCGCCTTCACCCTGGTGGCCGCGGTCACGATCTCGGGCATCGTCGCCTTGACCCTGTCCCCGATGATGTGCTCCCGCATGCTCAAACCGCACGACCCCAGCCAGAAGGGACTGCAGGCCTGGTTCGTCATCTTCCTGGATCGCCAGTTCGACCGGCTGCACCGCAGTTATCAGAAGTTTTTGCACGGGGCGCTGAATTATGTCCCGGTAACGGTGGTGTTTGCGCTGATTGTCCTGGGCAGCATCTACTTTCTCTATGCCGGGGCAAAGTCCGAACTGGCCCCGCAGGAGGACCAGGGCGTGATCATCACCGCCTCCACGGCGGCTCCGGATGCGACCCTGCAGCAACGTGAGCTCTATTCCCATGCGGTATTCAAAACCTTTATGACGCATCCGGAAACCGACCATGTCTTCCAGATAGACATGCCGGGAACCTCCATTGCCGGTATGGTGTTCAAGCCCTGGAATGAACGGAAAGAGACCACCAACCAACTGCAGCCCGTCATCCAGAGGGAGCTCAACAACATCGCCGGGGTCCGGGTGGTGGCCTTTCAGCCGCCCCCGCTGCCCGGCAGCCGGGGACTGCCGATTCAGTTCGTGATCCAGACCACCGAACCCTTCAGCCGGTTGAACCGGGTGGCCAACAACTTTCTGCAGCAGGCGCAGCACAGCGGGATGTTCATGTTCCTCGACAGCGATCTGAAGTACGACCTGCCGCAGTCGGAAGTGGTGATCGATCGGAATATGGCCGCTCAGCTCGGCCTTTCGATGCAAAATATCGGCGGGGCGCTTTCGGCCATGCTCGGCGGAAACTATGTCAACTATTTCAGCCTTTCCGGCCGGTCCTACCAGGTCATCCCGCAGGTCCAGCAGCGCTACCGCCTAAACACCCAGCAGCTGCGCGATTACTATATCCGCAGCGCCAGCGGCCAGCCGATCGCCCTGTCCACGGTCGCCCATATCACGACATCGGTCGTGCCGGAATCGATCAACCATTTCCAGCAGCAAAACGCGGCCACCATCTCCGGGGTCGCCTTTCCCGGCGTGACCCTGGGCCAGGCGCTGAGTTATCTCAAGAATCTGGCCGAAAAGACCCTGCCTCAGGGGTATTCCATGAACTACGCGGGCCAGTCCCGGCAGTATGTTCAGGAATCCAGTTCGCTGATGGTGACTTTCTTTTTCGCCCTGATCATCATTTTCCTGGCGCTTGCCGCGCAGTTTGAAAGCTTCCGCGACCCGATCATCATCCTGGTGACCGTGCCCATGTCCATCTGCGGGGCTTTGATTTTCATCAGTCTCGGGGTAGGCGGCGCCAGTCTGAACATCTATACCGAGGTCGGCCTGGTCACGCTCATCGGTCTGATCAGCAAGCACGGCATCCTGATCGTAGAGTTCGCCAACAATCTGCAGCGGCAGGGACACAGCAAGCGCGAGGCCATCGAAATGGCGGCGGCCATCCGGCTGCGGCCCATCCTGATGACCACCGCCGCCATGGTCCTGGGGGTGGTGCCCCTGATCCTGGCCACCGGCGCCGGCGCGATCAGCCGTTACAACATGGGTCTGGTCATCGCCTCCGGCATTTCCATCGGCACGCTGTTCACCCTGTTCGTGGTGCCGACGATGTATATGGTGCTGGCGGAAGACCATGCCGGCTCGATAGAACCGGCTCCCGAGGCGGAAACCAGCTCCTCCTGATTCCGGGACCACCGGTGGGAGCGGCTCTGTCGTCAGGGCCGCGCCCGGGGTGCCGCCCTCGGCTTCAGGCGCGATGCGGATTAAGCGGAAAGAAAGACATCGCTGCAATACCGGAAACCGGCCCACTGGATGTGGCCGGCCACCCGCGCCTCAGGGTTTAGCTTGACGCCTTCGAGGACCTCGTCTCGGAAAACGGGATACCCGGTTCGATCCACGATGTATCCGATGTGCTCCTTGGCCAGCGTCTTGTCGATGTGTCTGGCGACAAATCGATAGGTGTTTTTGATCACCTGGACAACGACCTCTTCATCGGCCCACTGGATGAACTCCTCGGCGATCCGGGGGTTTTTCTTTCCCGTGCGGCCCATGATCACGATGTCGTAGAATCGGACCGGGTTTCGGGTCCAGGCCGCGGTCGGGCACTGAAGAATGCACTCGCCGCATCCAATGCACCGCCGCTTGTCCCGCTTGACCTTACCGTTATGCAGGCTAAGCGCCCCCGTGACCTGGCCGGCGCAGGTCTTGACGCAGGCCTCGCAGCCCATGCACCGCTGGTAATCGTATTGGGGCTCGACCATGCCCACGATCCCGAAGTCGTTCATGCGGGCTTTGATGCAGTCGTTGGGGCATCCGGTGAGGGCCACCTTGACATGGTAGTCGTTTGGATAGATCTCGCTTTCGATCCGGCGCGCCAAAGCGGTGGTGTCATAGTTTGCAAAAGGGCATACGCGGTTTCCGATGCACGCGGCGATATTGCGGGTCCCGGCGGAAGGATACCCCGCCTCCGGGTCCTGGATCGCCACCCCGATGCCGGTTTCCAGCTCCTGAATAAGCGGCGAAATGGCGCGGTTGACCTCGGGAATGCGGGCATAGTCGATGCCTGAGATCTCAAGGCCCTGTCTCGTGGTCAGGTGCACGATGCCGTCTCCGTAATCTTGCGCCACCTGTTTTAGCCGGTCAAAATGCCTCGCCTCCAGAAACCCCCCGGGAATTCGAACCCGCAAGGCGGTCTTGCCGCGCACCTTGGTGATCCGGTAGGCATTTTTGGCGACGATCTTGGTGTTCACATCTGTGGTCATCTCGGTTTCCCCCCTAGTCGACAAGCTTGACGGCATCATTGTAGCGAAAGACCGGTCCATCCAGGCAGACATAGGTGTCTGAGATCTTGCAGTGCCCGCATTTGCCGATGCCGCACGACATCCGCCGCTCCATGGACACGATGATGCGGTCTTCGGAAACGCCCCGGTTGATGAATTCGGCGGCCGTGTACTTGATCATGACCGGCGGGCCGACAATGACGATGACCATCTTGTTGTAGGCCGAAAGCCGGATGTTCTTGACATATTCGGTGATCAGGCCGACGCACTCCCCATCCCAGATGCCGCAGGCGTCGTCCACGGTGAGAATGGTTTCAAACCGGCTTTTCCAGCGCTCGATGTCTGACCTGAACAGGATGTCATCAGGGGTTTTGAACCCGAACAGCAAATCGAGTCTATCCACCTGACCGGGGTTTTGAAAGAAATGCTCCACCAGGGGCCTTACCGGGGCGATGCCGGAGCCACCGGCCGAGATCACCAGATGCTGGTCCTTGAGTTCTTCGAGGGGAAACCCGTTGCCGTAGGGGCCGCGCAGAAACAGAGTGGAATTTTCGTTCAGATCGTGCACCGCCTGGCTGACCCGGCCGACATTGCGGATCGTCATGTCGATCCAGCCCCGGCCGATGCCGCTGGTGGATATCGGCATCTCCCCGAGTCTTGGAAGCGATACCATGTAAAATTGCCCGACGGCGGGAGCCTCGTCCATTTCGATGCGAAATGTCGACTCCAGCTCGGTTTCCGCGTCGACTCTGATGACCCGGTGCGCTTTTGGCATCATGGGATTTTCGGACATAAGACACGTCTCCTACATGATCTGGCTGAGCCGGTTGATGCAGTTTGAAAAGGAAATGTATTCGGGGCAGTTGTCGTCGCACCGGCCGCAGCCGACGCACATGTGCTCGCCGAAGCGCTTTTTGAAGTCATATACTTTATGCAGGGTTTTAAATCGCATGCGGGACCCGTTGTCCTTGCGAAACGATATGTTTCCGGCCATCTGCGTGAAGCCCCCGACATGGCATGCGGCCCAGGTGCGCCGCCTTTCCCCGACCAGGCGGTTGTCATCGTGAAAGAGGTCCGTGGTGGTATGACAGCTGCAGGTGACACAGGTCGTGTTGCAGCGGCCGCAGGCGATGCAGCGGCTTTTATACTCGTTCCACATTTCATGGGAAAAAACGCCGATGGGCATGTCTTCCACATCCGGAACGGTGACCTTGACCTTGTTTTCGGAAATAAACGCCGGCGCAAAATCCGCCTGCGGGACATCCGAACCGAAGTATCCGGAGAACTCGTCGTTTCGGGTCTGGATCAAAAGCCCGTCATTTTCCAGACGAACCGCCATGTCGTAGTCGGAGGTGGTGTTGGCGTTCATGGAGACGCAAAAACAGGTGTCGAAGCTCTCCCGGCATTCCATCAAAACGAAGCGCAGCCGGCTGCGGAGGTGGGCATAATAGGAATCCGGCTGCGGGCCGTTTCCCAGATAGATGGTGTCCAGCCGCCTGATGCCGTTGATGTCGCAGGCCCGCAGAAAGACCAGGATCTTTCTGTCGTCTGGCGCCGGTTCCCGGAACTCGTCCTCGGTAAAGTAAAAAAGGGTCTGGGTGACGGGGAAAACGACTTCCTTCGGCGAAAAGGTGGATTTCTCGTTCCAGACGATTTCATCGAGACTGGCCACTTCATCATACCGGATCAGGTCGGTGTCGGAAAACCGGCCGCGCTTTTCAAAGCGTCTGGGGCCAACAACCGTGTAGTCCGTCTTCAACCGGGTGATGAGATCGTTAAAGGCCGTGTGGGTAAGCTTCCATCCCATGCTTTTTCCTTTCTATGTCCAGCCGCAGGGGCGTTTCACGCGCACCTCATCTATCGCACTTGAAAAGCGGGGGCTCAAGCCAAAAAGGGGAAAATCGAAATTTTTTTCAAAGAAACGCTTAAACGGGGTCCTGGCGGCAGGCGGCTGGCAAGACAAGCTTTCGGGGTTTGGGCAAGGCTTTATGGGCGCCGTGGGGCGGCGGCTGTCAGCGGCGCGGCCGGAGACTGGCGCCCCACGGTTCTCTTTTTCCGAAACCGTTGAACCGGTAATCGCCAAAAGACGTTGGCCAGAAGAGAGTCACCCGCCCCGGGGGCCGTGGCGGCGAAAAGCCTATCGAATGCCGGGTCGCCGGCATCCATGGCCCCCAGGAACGCCTCGATGAAGCCTGGCCAACGTCTTTCTTATTTTATCGACGCCGGTATAAACGAACCGTGCGCGCGTGTCGATCTCCGGCGATTTTACTCCCAGTGGATGCATTCCACGGGGCAGGTGGAAACCGCTTCTTCAATGCATGCCTCGTCGCCGCCTTCCGGGAGTATCACCCGGGCTTTTTCCGCGTCAGAATCAAATTCGAAGACTTCCGGGCAAAGTTCAACACAACTTTCGCAGCCGATACACTCCTCCGTTTCAATACGAACTTTCTTGCTCATGATCTATCCTCCAATAGTTATTGTCTTACCCTTGGAATCCGGTCAAAAAACCGAGAATTCTATCCACGAATTTTCACCGATGATCCTTTCCTACAGCCTTCAGCCTAAAGCCTACAGCCTTGCGGGCATAGCCCGCTGCTGTCATGAAAAGCGATTCGGGGGGCGCGCCGCCCTGATCCGCGACACGATGCACCTTTCCACATTAAAAGAAAAGGAATTTTTACATTCGATTGAAGCTCCAGCCTCAAGCCCCATCGAATCAGTGCCTCTCTCCTGAAACCCGGTCCACAAAAAATCGTTCCGGAAATTTCACAAATGATTTCCGCCTGCAGTCTAATAG
>JBJKSK010000500.1:0-4263 GCA_046704125.1 Desulfobacterales bacterium
CTTTTGTCCCGCCGGCTTTTTCCCCCGTATATCCGTAGGTCGATTTCCTTTCCAAGCTGCCGCCGGTCTTTGCTGCCGGTCTGTTCTTGAGAGGTATCCGCGCTCCCGGTGTCGGATCCACGGGATAACGCCCCTTTATCGCTTTGAACCGATTCTGATGCGAACCGCCCGGAAAAAACCTTTTGACATGCAGTATGTGGTATGTAATATATCACAAAAAATTTCCGCGTGGAGACCGCCAATGCCAAATCTGCAATCGCTGGATCAGCCGGCATCCTTGTCCAGACTGGCCTACGAGGCGCTGTTGAAATCCATTCTTTCCGGCCAGATGCGGACCCGGGAAATATATAATGAAATGGTTCTGGCCAAAGATCTCGGGATCAGCCGCACCCCGGTCAGAGAGGCCCTGCTGGAGCTGGCCGCCAATGGACTGGTGACGTTTTTGCCCCGCAAGGGAATCATCGTCAACCAGTTCACGGGCCGGGACATCGACGAGATTTTCGAGGTCCGGCGGGCCATAGAGGGCGCGACTGTGGAAAAACTGGCCGGTATGTTCCCGCCGCCGGATCTGGGGGATGTCTACAAGACTATCGAGAAGCAGAAAATGGCGGTTGAAGCGGGCGACTTTGATTCTTTCTTGCGTGAGGACCGCGCCTACCATGTGTGTTTCTGCAAGCTCACCGGGAATCAACGGATGGTGGCCATCGCCGAGAACTTGCGCAATATGATCCATTTGATGGGCACGCAAGCCTTGATGCTGCCGGGTCGCGCCGAAACCGTAATCCAGGAGCACCAATTGATTGCCGAGGCCATCGGGCGCAGAGACGCTGTGACGGCTAGAACCACTATGATCGACCATCTGCACAAAAGCGAGGCCGCCGTCAAGCAGGTCCTTCGGATGCTGCACGCCGAGCAAGGGATAGAGAACTGATTTGCGCCATGGGCCCCATGGCATCGGGAACGAAAGCGTCGCATCGTCCCATCAAACAGGGCAAACACTCAAAGGAGGCAGTCTATGGCCAAGCCCGAAATTGAATTCAAGGATTATGACACCCAGTGGCAATGGCGCCAGGTGGAAGGAGATACGCTGGGCATCAGGGAAAAGATTCTGAGCCTTGACCCGGATACCGGCGACTATACGCGCATGCTGAAATTTCCCCCCGGCATCCAGACGACCGAGACCCTGGTGCACGATTTCTGGGAGGAGGTCCTGATCGTGGAGGGCAGCCTTTACGATATCGTCAAGAATGAAACCTACCTCCCGGGGTTCTATGCCTGCCGACCCCCGGGAATGAGTCATGGCCCCTACCGGATCCCTTACGGCTGCGTGACGTTTGAGATCCGGTATCACCAAAAGTGATGCTTGCCCACCTCCCGCCCCGAGCGGGGACCCATGGAAAAGGAGGCTTGATTTGAACCTTGAACTCGAACTGGCAAGCCTGCAGGGCAGCCGGACTCTGGGCTTTGAATACCAGCGGATGGTCAACGCCGGTTATGTGGGTAAAAACCAGGAGGAAGTCCGCCGCCACATCGGGGAGTTGGCCGCCAAGGGCATCCCCGGCCCCAAGTCCACCCCGACGCTGTATCCCGTGGTCTGCAGCGCGCTGACCACGGGGGATGCTATCGAAGTCTACGGGGACAAGTCTTCAGGGGAAGTGGAATACGTGCTGCTTGTCGCAGAGAAAAATCGTGTTTTTGTGGGCCTGGGCAGCGACCATACCGACCGGCATCTTGAAGAAATCGATATTGCCCGGGCGAAGCAGATTTGTCCCAATGTGATGAGCCGGGTCGTCTGGCCCCTGGAGGAGGTGGCCGGGCACTGGGATGAGCTGCTGATGAGCAGTTTTGTCGTTTGCGGGAACGAAAAGCGTCTTTATCAGCAGGGCCGGCTCGGGATGCTGCTCAACCCGGCCGAACTGATGGATTTTGTCTCCGGTAAAATGGGGACGCTGACCCATACGGTGATTTTTTCAGGGACCATGGGCATGCTGGGTGGCGATTTTCTCTTCGGTCAACGGTTTTTGGCCGAGTTGACCGACGAGCGTCTGGGCAGGAAACTGGCCATCGATTATCGCGTACAGCCGCTGGACTACCTGCCGGTGGATTGAGGCTTGATCTGCTTTTCCGGGGAGAAAAAAATGAAGGTTGCATCCATCCAGATGGCCGTTGTCGAAAGCGACAAAGAGGCCACTATCGACAAGGCCAAAGACCTCATCCTGGCGTGTCGCGGAGCCGATCTGGTCATTTTGCCCGAGATCTGGAACATCGGGTTCATGAGCTTCGAGCACTATCACAGCGCGGCCGAAACGACCACCGGACCGACGTTGACCGCCATGGTCCAGGCGGCCAGAGACGCCGGGGTCTATCTGCATTCCGGCAGTTTTGTGGAAAAAGACGGCAGCCGCTACTACAATTCCAGCTATCTGATATCCCCCGATGGGGAACTGATCGCCAACTACCGCAAAATTCATCTCTTTGGGTATCATTCCCGTGAAACCCAGCTGCTGACTCCCGGAGACCGGGTGGTGGTTGCCGACACCCCGCTTGGGCGTATCGGCATGGCCACCTGCTTCGATTTGCGTTTCCCGGAGCTTTTCCGGAGGATGGTGGAACAGGGGGCAGAGCTGTTTCTGGTCTGCTCCGCCTGGCCTTACCCTAGGCTGGAGCACTGGCTGATGCTTTGCCGGGTGCGAGCCATAGAAAACCAGTGCTACTTGGTGTGCGCCAACTCGGTGGGGCTGAATCGGGGCACCCAATTTGTGGGCCACAGCATGATCGTCGACTCCTGGGGAACCATACTGGCAGGAGGCGGCGACATGGAGCAAATCGTAACGGCCCGGCTGGACCGCGGGCAGGTAGCAGCGGCCCGCGAGCAGTTCCCCGGGCTTGCCGGCCGCGTGAACTGGTTGAATGCACCGGCTCCTTGAATACCGGTGTCAAAGCGATCCGAGGAGAAAAAATATGGCTAACCTGGAAGTGAATTTCTGCGGTGTTCGAATCAAAAATCCACTGGTGGCGGCTTCGGCTGAACCGACGCTGAATGTCGAGACCATGAAAAAGTGCATCGACGCGGGTGCCGGCGGCGTCATTGCCAAGACGATGACCGATTCGCCGGAGATGCGGGAACTGACCTCCCGGGCGAAATGGCGTTTTCTAAACGAGCGCCACGAAATCTGCCGCGGCCGGGTTCCCCGGGGTTTCAGCCTTTACAGCCGCAGCGGCCTGGCCATCGAGTCACCGAAAGATTTCATCCAGCAGATCAAAGACACCCTGGTTTACGCGGCCGACCGCGATGCCACGGTTATCGGCAGCATCGGCTCCATCGAACTTGGCGGTTGGGTGGCATTGGCCAGGCAGATGGAAGACGCCGGAGTGCCGCTGATAGAGCTCAACTTCGGTTGTCCCCACCCCAAGCTGATGCCTGGCGTGCGAACCGGCATGAACGTGGGACAGGATTTTGACTATGCCTGCGAAATCACCCAGGCGGTGGCCCGGGCGGTCAAGGTTCCCATCATGATCAAGGTCACCCCCCAGGTGGCGGATCTCGTCGCTTTTTCCGGCCGCCTCAAGGCCGCCGGGGCTGCCGCCGTCACGCTGACGAACCGGTTCATCGGCTTCGTGCCCGATATCGAAACGGGCAGGCCCATGATCTACGGGCAGGCCGGCATAGGCGGTCCCTGGGTCAAGCCGCTGACGCTACGCTGGATCCACGAGGTGCGCCGGGCCTTCAACAACCAGCTGTTCATCGCCGGCACCAATGGGGCTTACGACTGGCGCGATATCGTGGCCTTTGTCATGAGCGGCGCCCATATCGTGGAGATGTGCTCGGCGATCATGTGCTACGGCTACCCGTGGCTGGGCAAACAGATCCAGGGCCTGGAGGCCTTCATGGATGAAAAGGGCTATCCGAGTATCGATTCCATGCTGGGTATCGCTTCGGATGCGGCTCTTAGATATTGCGACATGCCCGCGGAAAAAGCCCGGGTTATCGAGACGGTCTGCACCAATTGCAAGCGCTGCCTCACGGCATGCTTTTCCGAGGCCATGCAAGACGGCCCTGAGCACACCTGGGTCAAAACCCAGAATTGCGTCGGTTGCGGTGGCTGCCTATCCTTGTGCCCGGTACCGGGCGCCATCGAGATTGAACCGGTTCCCGTAGACTGTGGCCCCGCGGCCGATCAGGGATAATGGCAGACGAAGAGGTCGAGCCGCTATGGAGGGCCTCAACCCCCAGGATCAGTTGCACCCGCGGCGATGGTAACA
>JBJKSK010000501.1:0-4691 GCA_046704125.1 Desulfobacterales bacterium
GCTGAGCTGTTTGCCGTCGCCGGAAAACTGCAGGTGCTCCGGAGACAAGTCCTTGACCAGGGAGACATTGAGAAACAGTTTTTGATCCCGGATCAGCATCAAACTTTCCGTGACCAGGCCGTTCATCTCGACGATCTGCTTGCTGGAGCTCGTCTGGCGGCTGTAGGCCAGCAGATCCTTGACGATGTCCCGGCACCGGGTGGCGTCCTCGATCATGCATCTTACCTTCTCCCGGTTGGGGTCATCCCCGGAAAGGCCTTCCATCATCATGGAGCCGTAGAGCAGGATGCCGGTCAGGGGGTTGTTGATCTCGTGGGCCACACCGGCGGCCAGCCTTCCCAGTGAAGCCATTTTTTCGGACTGGACGATCTGGGCCTGAGCCTCCTTGAGTTTTCCCTCCACGGCGAGCTTTTCCCGCAGATCATGAAATATTCCCATGGTGGCCGCCTCGTTGTGGCCCTCATAGATGATGGCGGCGGTCATCTCGACGGGGATGGTTTCGCCCTGGGCGTTGACGATATCCATCCGGGTCAGGGGGAGCTTGCCCTTGCCCCCTTGATTGGCGTCCCTGAGCTTTTTCATGACCTCCAAAGCCTTGCCTTCGGGATACAGCTGCCGGATATTGAGATTCATTCCGAATTGAAACACCCGGCCGAACAGCTCTTCGGCGGCCTGGTTCATCAGCAGGATCTGGCCGTCGCTGTCGGCGGCGACAATGGCGCTGGCCGAGCTTTGGATCACCCGGTTCATAAACTCCTGAATCCCGGCGACCACCCGCTCCATGGTCTTGATCTCGGTGACGTCGCGGATGCTTTCCAGAACGGCAAACACCTCCCCGTGGTCATCGCAAATCGGCGAAAAAACCCGCTCTTCCCATTGATCGTTGCCGTTCGGGTCCCGGGTGGAGCGCAGGAAGGAGTGGCCCTTGCGGCTTCTCAGGGTGATGGCCAGCGGACAGTTTTCCTCGTAGCAGGGAAGCTCGTCATTGGGAAAAAACTTCTGAAAGACGTCATGACAGGTCTTTTCAGTCACATCCTCCAACCGGGCACCGAATTTTTCCAGAAAGACCCGGTTGGCCGAGAGCACCACCCGGTCGGGTCTCAAGACCAGGGTGGGAAAAGACAGGGAGTCAAACACCCGAAGCCGCCAGTCGTGTTCTTCCATCAAGGCACCTGTCTTTCTCGTTGTTTCAAGCCGTTGCGGCCGGGACCCGAAAGGCGTCGCTCAAGCTGGCAACGGCCTCATCGGCCCGCCCGGGTTCAAGTACGATATAAACCGAGGCCCCGGTGCACCCGGCGGCGATCACCGGCACGGCGGCCCGATGCAACGCCCCCAGGGCCGCGGCCGCAATCCCGTAGCGGTCGCCAAAATGGGGCCCCTGGAAATAGAGCAGTTCGACGGGGCGGTCCGCCCGGCCGTGGAACCCGGAGGCTTCCGGCACCTTGCCGGAAAACACCAGCCCCGTGCGAAGCCCGCCGCTTTCGGTGGGCAAGGCCACGGCCATGATCAGATTAGCCCCGGAAAAAAGCCCGGCATCGTCGCCGGAAAGTCCCCATCCCGGACCGGAGCCTGTCTCCAGGCAGACCAGCGTCAACCCGGTGCGAACCTGGAACCCGTAGGTTCGAATCACCGGCTCCCAGTACACGGCGATGGTTTCCAGAGTCATGGGCGTTTCTCGATTTGGGTGACCCTCATTTCCGGCCGATGCGGGGTAGGGTTGCCGGGCAGTTCCAGCACCGCGGTGAGCTTTTCCACGGCCCGGTTCAAAAGCGGATAGTCGATAACGAAGGTAAGCACTGAAAGTGAAGAGGCCAGGCCGTAGATCGTGATGCCTTCTGATGCAAACAGGTCATGGACGCTTTCCATCAGCCGCAGGTTCGAGCCATGGGGAAATACGCTCAGGGTTCCCACCGGGTGCCTCACCCGGATCGAGGATGCCGGCTTAAGTTGAGCGGCCGCCTGCTCCACGGTTTGCCGATCGTCTTCGGCCACGCAAAACGCCGCCGATGCCTGCTCCCCGGAACCGATGAGGCTCAACACGGACAAGTTGACCTGGTGTTTGGTCAGCCGGTCCAGAAACGACACCAGATCGCCCGGGGCGCCGGCGAACCGGATTTGCGCCAGACTCAAACTGACCCGGATACCGCCTACTTTTAAGGGCATAAGGAGATTCACATCCTTGAAAAGCAGCGAGTCGCCCGGCTGTCCGAAACGACCCGCCTCATGTCGCCGGCGATGGGTTGAAACCCCGAGCGCGGCCTGCCGTATCAGACCAGGTTGTCCCTGACAATTTCCACGAGTCGATCGAGCTGAATCGGTTTGGGAATGTAGTCGTCTGCCAGGGTATTTTTCCCGTCCATATGCGTATAGTTGGTCGAAGCCACGGCATCGGCCACGGCCGTGAGCAAAATGACGACGATGTTCTTGTATTTTTCTGACTTTTTCAGCTCGTCGCACAGGACATAGCCGTTTTTGCGGGGCATCATCACGTCCAGAATCACCAGGTCCGGCTGCTGGCTCTTGATGCTTTCCATGGCCTCCACGCCGTCATAGGCCTTGGCCACCTGGAAGTCTTCGCTTTCCAGTTTCATGGCGACGGACTCGACCAGATCCGGATCATCGTCCACGACCAAAATCAGCTTTTTTTCACTCATCGGTTGTACTCCCTAATGGTTAAGTTGACCGGTTTTACCGGAAAAATCGACCTGTTCGCCGCCGGCAACCGCTTCGGGCTAATCAACGGCCGGCCTGGGCAGCAGCCCGGCACGCTCCACGATCTCTGGCACCATTTGTTCCCATTCGATGGCCATGATGTGGAATCCGGCCACCCCCTTGACCTCCTTTAGCCGCTGAATGCTCTCCACGCAGATCTTGATGCCTTCCTCGGCCTGGTTTTCCTTGGCCACGCCGGCCATGCGTTTGACCACCTCGTCGGGCACGTCCATTCCCGGCACCTTGGTCTTCATGTACCGGGCCATGCCGACGGTCTTTATCGGCGTAATGCCCGCCATGATGTAGACTTTCTCATGCAGGCCGCGGTCTCTCACACCGGCCATCCAGGCCTCGAACTTGTCCAGGTTGTAGATACACTGGGTCTGGACGAAGTCCACGCCAGCGGCCACCTTCTTGGCCAGCCGGGCCACACGCAGCTCAAACGGGTCGGCAAAGGGATTGGCGGCAGCCCCGATAAACATCTTGGGCGGATTTTCGATGGCCGCCCCTCCCTGGAAGGTTCCCGCGTCACGCATCTTGCGCACCATCTGGATGGCCTGGATCGAGTCGATGTCATGAACATTGGCCGCCATGGGGTGGTCCCCAAACTTGGGATGATCCCCGGACAGACACAGCATGGTGTTGACCCCATGGGCGTAAGCGCCGATGATGTCGCTTTGCATGGCCAGCCGGTTGCGGTCCCGGGTGACCATCTGCAAGACCGGATGCAGCCCCATCTGCCGGATAAAGAGCGAGGCGGCGAAACTGGACATGCGCACCATGGCCGTCTGGTTGTCCGTGACGTTGACCGCATCCACAAAGCCTTTGAGCATCCCGGCCTTTTCCCGGATCTTTTCCGGGACCACTCCCCGCGGCGGGCCGCATTCCCCGGTGACCGCCAGCTGACCCGATGCCAATACCTTTTCCAGTGCACTTTCGGTTTTCATCATTGCGCCAAATCCTCCCTGACAATCTTTCTGGGGCCACCGCCGCGACCGCTTCGCCAGTCTTTGGCCGGCATGATTTTTTCGTATCGATCCTCCATTCCCAAGGCCTTGAGCCGGTCCCAGATCAATTGCCAGGCGCAGTCCACGTCGGGACTGATCTCGCACTGGCCGCTGGTCGAACCCCCGCAGGGCCCGTTGAACAACCGTTTGGAGCAGCGAGCCACCGGGCAGACCCCGCCGGTGATGCCCAGCACGCAGTCACCGCAGCCCTGGCATCGCTCGGCCCACACCCCCTGGCGCTCGGAGGCACCCATGAATTTGGTGTTGACCGCCGGGTACACATTTTTTTCCCGGAACCGCCGGGCCACTTCCTGCACGCCGCACCCGCAGGCCATGGACATGACCGCATCGGCCCGGGACATCTGCGGCGTCAATTCTTCCACGTATTCCGGATCGCACTGGCGCTCCAGAGTGATCTGTTCAATTTCAACGGATCTTCCGGCTTTCAGGGAGGCCATCTGGAGGGCCGAGGCCAAGATGGCGACTTCCTTTCGGCCTCCGGCCGCACAGACCGTGACGCATTCGTTGCACCCGACCAGCAGGATGCGCCGGTGGGGCCGAATGAATTCCATTAATTCTTCCAAAGGTTTACGTTCCGCGGTGATCATTTTCCAATATTCTCCTTTGTCCTGTCTGGGGACCGATGCCTGCTTGTCGTTTTATTTAACCCGCCACCTGGCCGGGTGCCTTTTTCGCCCGGATCGGATTGGGGCCGAGGCGCCGGATGGTCTCGGTCATCTGCTCGGCGATGCGGGCGAATTGCTCGCCCATTCCGGCGGAGATCCGCACCATTTCGAGCCGCTGACTCTCGATCCCGATTTCTTCCAGGAGTTTTTTCAGGTAAACTACCTTGTGGGCCGCCCGGACGTTTCCGTTTTTAAAGTGGCAGTCGCCATCCAGGCATCCGGCCACATAGACCCCGTCGGCTCCCTTTTCAAACGCCTTGAGAATATGGATGGCGTCCACCTTTCC
>JBJKSK010000502.1:0-3735 GCA_046704125.1 Desulfobacterales bacterium
CCGTGCGGGACAGGAGCATCGAGCCGGGAGATTATGTCTGTATGCCGGTTTTCGGCGGAGGTTTGACCTGGGGCAGCACCCTGTTGCATTGGCATAACTGGCGCTGACCTGGAGCCTTGACGCCGGCATCCGAAGAAACCATCATTTCCCGATTCTTCGGGTCGCTGTGAAGCTCACCATACGGATGAAAAATCCATTTTTCCGCGACACTATCAGCAGTTTTTTCCCATCGACCTCCGATTCCCCTTTTTGACCGCGGATTACCCGTATCATGTCAGGTACAATATGTCGTGCTGATTTTCCCATTGACAATCTATTGTAACATCTGTAATACGAAAATGTACTCTCTCTCTCTCAAAAAGCAAGTTCCTATCGTTTTTCATGGCGCAGTACCGCGTTCTCGATGCTACCAACTTTTCGGAGACCTGGGCCAGAAACCCCGGAATCCTTTTCAATAAACAGTCAGTCAACCAACCTGTTTGCATGAGTCGACTTTTTTATCATTTGGTAAGCTTTCGGTAAGTTTTAGGTAATCTGATAGGATATAATTTAAATGGCTCCATCCTGAAATTCTGCAAAGTTGTTAGCGAGGCCCTTCGCAATGCGCTCGATTTCATCTGCCGTTTTCACTTTCTGTGCGACAGGGGCAGAAACTTGCTCAATCCCACCTCCAGACAGCCGTATAGTTATCTGCGCCAACATGCGGCCACCACCCGGTTCAGCCCCGTGACACGAAAAGCAAAGCAACGGATGCTAAATGCCCGATGTTATCACGAACCCGTCACGATTTGATGGATTCAATGAGCCGCGAAGAACACGAGGGCGAAACAGGATGCTTTTTGACAGACCTTATGTGTGCCGCGTGTCGGTGGCAAATGACGCACTTTGCACCCTTTCATCCCAATCGATCAACGCGTATTAAGCTGAGAGGAGCACAGCCGTGAATGTATCAGAGGCGATGGCCATCTCCGGGATAGACAAAAGCACCACATTGAAGCAGAGGGTTGCCGATATGCTGCCGGACGGCGGCAACCTGAATCTCTGCTTGACCTGCGGGACCTGTTCATCCGGATGCCCGGCCACCGGCATAGCGGATATGGATCCCCGAAAGTTCCTCCGCATGGCCATATTGGGCATGGAGGAGGAAATCGCCGCTTCGCAGTGGATATGGTCCTGCAGCATGTGCACCCGGTGCGTGCATGCCTGCCCCATGAATATCAATATCCCCCAACTGGTTTTCTATGCCCGCCAACAGGTCCCCAGGGAGCAAAGGCCCAAGGGGATTCTGCGCTCCTGCGACATGGCGCTCAAACACGAGACCTGCAGCGCCATGGGCGCATCGGAAGAAGACTTCCAGTTCGTCGTGGAAGACGTTATCGAGGAAGTCCGCGAGCAGCAGCCTGAATTCAAGGACATGCAAGCGCCCATCGACAGGCAGGGAGCCGTCTTTTTCCTGAACCAGAATTCCAGGGAACCGGTAACCGAGCCGGACGAGATGGTGCCCTTGTGGAAAATTCTGCATCTGGCAAACGCTGACTGGACATACGGATCCAAAGGGTGGGCGGGGGAAAATTACTGCATGTTCATAGCCGATGAACCGAACTGGGAACGCATCGTACGCATCAAGGCCAAGGCGGCCGACGACCTGGGATGCAAAGTCTGGCTCAACACAGAGTGAGGCCATGAACTGTTCGCAGTCCGGTCCGGACTGCAAAAATTCGACATCCCGCACAACTTTCACGTCGACAGCATCTTCCGCTACTATGCCAAATGGATCCGCAACGGCGATCTGAACGTCAGCTCCGCTTGGAACGACAATCTCAAACTCAAATTCACGCTCCATGATCCCTGCCAGACGGTACGCAAATCCTTCGGGGATCCGATCGCCGAAGACATGCGCTATGTTTTGAAAAAAGTGGTGGGCGAGGAGAATTTCGTCGAAATGCATCCCAACCGGTCGAACAACTACTGCTGCGGCGGCGGCGGCGGATCGCTGCAGTCGGGGTTGGTCGAAGAACGCCGGGCGTACGGCAAAATCAAACTGGACCAAATTCTGGCAACCGGCGCAAACTACTGCGTCGCTCCATGTCATAACTGTCACTCTCAAATCCATGACCTGTCCGAACATCACAAAGCCGGCTTTCACGTGGTCCATCTTTGGACATTGATCTGCCTGGCTTTGGGATGCCTGGGAGAAAACGAGCGGACTTATCTCGGGCCCGAGTTGGCGGAAATCGCACGCTAAAGGAGGGGCGATCAATGACCGAACAACCGATTGGATCCGTACTGGTGGCCGGCGGCGGCATCGCCGGAATGCAGGCCGCCTTGGACATGGCCAATTCCGGCTACTATGTCTACCTCGTGGAAGAAGGATCGGCCATCGGCGGCAAGATGGCACAGATCGACAAGACCTTCCCGACCAACGACTGCGCGATGTGAATCATCTCACCCAAACTGGTCGAGGTCGGCCAGCACAACAACATCGAAGTCCATACCCTGGCGGAATTGACGAAGGTGAGCGGCAATCCCGGAAACCTCACCGCCACGCTCCTCAAACGTCCTCGATACGTAGATACCGCCAAGTGCACCGGATGCGGCACGTGCCTGGAAGCCTGCCCGATTCGATACGAGGTGCAGTTGCCGGAAGCAGAGGCAGCCGCCCGCGCGGCCTATGCCAGGGCCACCGACGAGGAGGTCGTAAGCGATATCATCCGAAGCCACATGGATGAAACCGGCAATCTGCTGCCCATCCTGCTGGACATCAACCGCCATTTCAACTGGCTTCCCCGTTCCTCCCTGGAGCATGTGTCCGTCGAACTCAAGCTGCCGGTTTCACAAATCCTGCAGGTAGCCAGCTTTTACAATGCCTTCAGCCTGACGCCGCGGGGCAGACACATTATCAACGTGTGCCTGGGTACGGGCTGTTTCGTAAAAGGGTCCATGCGCCTCCTGGAGGAGCTCGAGCGAAAGTTGGGCATCACCAACGGCGAGACCACCGAGGATTCCCTCTTCACCCTGGAAGTGGTCCGGTGCATCGGCTGCTGCGCCCTGGCTCCGGCCATGCGAATCGGCGAAGCCACCTTTGGCCGTCTGACCCGGGCCCATTTGGACAAGATCATCGACGATTATCGGGGGGCGGCGATCTCATGAAGATAACCAGTCTGGATCATCTGGCGAAAATCAAGGAAAAAGGGCTTCACCATACCTATCCCGACAGGATCAAGGTGATGGTGGGCATGGCCACCTGCGGCGTCTCGGCCGGGGCCGACAAGGTATACCGCGCGCTTGCTGAAAAGATCTCGGAATACGGCCTGGATGTTGTCCTGACCAAGACCGGCTGCATCGGCTTTTGTCAGATGGAGCCCCTCGTGGACGTGGTCTATCCTGGAGAGGTTCGGGTGACCTACCACGCCATGAACGAGGAAAAGGCCGGGAGGTTGGTCCAGGCGCTCAACGAGAAACGCTGGTTCGAAGAACCGGCCCTGTGCCGCATCGACCGGGAGGAGTTCCTCGTGGACGGAACATCCAAGCAATATACCGGGGCCTCTCCGGCGCTGAGCGAACTGGGCGTGCCCAGGTATGAAGAACTCGATTTCTTCGGGAGTCAGAAAAAGATCTCCCTGCGAAACTGCGGGTTCATCGATCCTGAAAACGTCGAGGAATATATCTCCCGGGGGGGATACCACGCCTTGTTCAAGGCGGTCACGGAAATGAAACCCGAGCAGGTCATCGCCC
>JBJKSK010000503.1:0-2684 GCA_046704125.1 Desulfobacterales bacterium
ATAGCGCAGCACCAGGGTCTGACCGCTGAGCAGCACCCATATGGCCGGTGCCAGGGCGAGGGCGGCCCCTGTCACGCTGACCGCCGCACCCAGGCGCGACACGCCGGGCCCGCGGCCCATGGCGCAAAAGACCGCACCGGCGGTGAGCACCCCGAGGGGCAAAAGCAGCAGGGCGGGAGTCATGAAGGAGATTCCGGAGCGTTCATGGTTTTTGGATGGGTCAGTTGGTCTTCCAGCCGGCCGGCTTCGGCCAACAGTTCTTCCCGGGAGCCGATCCGGGCCACGGCCTGGGCAAATCCAGACGTGCGCAGCCCAAAGGACAGCTTGGAAAGCAGGTTCAAGTGCGCGGTGATGGTGGGGCTCACGATGGTAAAAAGCGTGTGGACCGGCCGGTGGTCGATGGCCTCGAAATCGATGGGATGTTCCAGGAAGCACAGGGCCACGATCGGTTGGCGGACATGCAGCGTGATGGGGTTTCTGGCATGCGGAATGGCAATGCCGTTTCCGATGGCCGTGGAACCCAGCGATTCGCGGGCCAGGAGCACCTGGTAGAGAAAGTCCCGGTCCATCTCCCGGGGCAGGTCCAGGATGTCCACGATGCTGCGCAGCACCGAGGCCTTGTCGCGGCCTTGAACGCGGTAATGGATGCCGCCGAGCTCCAGGGCCTTGGCCAAGGAGAAAAAAGAGGCATCATCGGGTTCCAGAGGCATTTCGGGTGAAACGGGCATGCGGTTGGTCGTGGCCCACTCGATGAGCTCGGCCCGGTTGAACCGGACCTGATGGTTCACCTGGTGAAACGGCAGCTTGGATTGCCCGACCAAGCGGTAAATGGTTTTTTCCGATACGCTCAATAGGACGGCGGCGTCTTTGACCCGAAGTTTCATGAAGGCTCCCGCATGCGTTCAGCGATTTTTCAAACCGGACCTCTTTTGCACGAAATCGCCCCTATGCGCCGTCTCAAAGACTTTGTCAATGGCGATTTAAATTGACAATCCGATAAAGCAAAATCTAATTTGATTCAGCTAACCTTTAAATGGATTCCTACCATGTCCTTGATCAGATCCTTTAAAGCCCTGTCCGACGAAAAGCGCCTGAAAATCCTGCAGATGCTCATAACCACCGATCTATGCGTCGGGGCATTGGCCAAAAGCCTTGGCATCTCAAAACCCGCCGTGTCCCAGCATCTCCAAATATTGCGGAAAGCGGGTCTGGTTCAGGGAGAAAAGCGGGGTTACTGGACCCACTACATGGTGGATCGGCAGGCCTTGGTCAAAATCGCCGCGGAGTTAAACGGCCTGGCGGAGGCGGAAAAAACCGGAAAGACGTTCTGCTGGCGGATAAACGAAACCTTTGAAAGCAAACCAGGAACAGAGGGGGTCGATATGTGTCAAGACTGTTGCCAACAACCCGATAAATTATTGACCAAACCGGAAAACTGCACTCCGGAGCAGATCAAAAAATGCCACGGCGATGCCAAGGAGCATTCCTGTACCAAGGAAAATTGCGCTCCTGAGCCTGAATGACCAGAGACGGGGCCTCTTTTTCAACACTACGACAAGGTGGGAACGCTTTGACGTCCACTGATGACAGACCACCAGGATGCCTGCTTCCGGAATAAATTTGGAAGTTGTGAACTCAAGTGGTATAAGATTTTAATGCCTTAACCCAATAGTGCGGCATTTGGATCGTATTGGTGATGGTTTACTTGGTGGATGCTCCTTTTAGGCTGGCTTCCTTGCGCCTCTCTTTCGACGGATAGTTTCCTATCGCTTTGATCTCTGATGCCGGATTATTCGGCACCCGGACTTTGATAATAAGGAAATTGATGAAGAAGCAATTGTCTCCAGGCCTATCATGATACGCTGCCTTTTGGCGGATATCGCCTTGGGTTCCAGTGACGGATCTAATTATTATTACAACGAATTTATTAAACGACAAAAAAGCATATAACCTCGGCGTTGAGTAGACTCTGAGAAAATTGTACTCAAATCCGAAAAGCTCGTGGCGGCGCTGCTCACTCCGGGCGTTATGTGTATGAAATCGATAGATAATTCAGAAACCATGGTTGAACACAAAGGATATATTCTTCGTTTTCCGTTTCGGTTGGCACCAGGACAGGAGTTCTCGAAACTTGATCAGCCGTACGATACAGAATGTCTTGGCCTAAACCTGCGTCTTGGCTCACAGGGTGGGCTTTATTTCTTTTCAGTGGGCGAGTTCCCAGATGAAAAGGCTGGGAGCAGGTTTATAGCGAAACTGTGGGCGGGGCTGATGTGGGCGCTTTTACACCTGGGTTTATCACCAATCGCTGAGTTGTCGCCGCAGAACATCAACTACATCGAAGATCCCTTCGCAGCGGGTAAGAATATTTCTAGATCGATAGGCCTCAAGGTCGACAAACTAGATGGTACTTTAGACGGTGCACGTCCCGCTGTTTACGGATCGGACAAGGTCGTGAACGTCCTGACTGGTCAGAACCTTACTGTACTGCAAGGTTTTGCACCAGACAGAACCGTTTCTTTCATAAATGAAGCTCTGTCACTACCGCGGCCAGAGGCACTATTGTTGGATAGGAAATTAAAGGTGGCTTTTGACTTGTACAACGCTTTCTTCCGAGAGGCATCGACAAATGCCCGTTTCCTGACACTCAACATGGTGTTGGAAGCTCTTGCGCCTTCGGAGTC
>JBJKSK010000504.1:0-6656 GCA_046704125.1 Desulfobacterales bacterium
AAGTGGATGCGGCCTTGGATGACGGGCAGGCCCCGCTGGAACTTCTCGATGAGGTCTCCGGCATCCAGGCAGACGATATAGAGGCGCCGGAGTTTGACGAAGTGTTCGGCGAAGCCGGGGAAGACGACGCTCTCCTGGAACTGACCGGTGCAGTGGACGCGGCGCTGGGTGCCTCTGCGGTCTCTGAGCCGTCCTTTGAAGACGATGCGATTTTCACATCGGGTTTGAGCCAAAAAGAGGTTCAGGCCGAAGAGCCAGGTCACCAGGCCGGCGAAGCAATAATCGATTCCTTGGGCATGGCAATCAAGGCCGAGCCGAAGGCTGGCGAAACCGATTCTGCTGCAATGTCCTTGCAGGCGGCACCGGCGACTGCCCCGGCGGTTTCCCAAGAACAGATCGAAGCGGCGATCGAAAAGGTGGTTCGAGAGATGCTGGGCCAAAAAATCGATAATATCCTCACCGAGGTGATTCAACAGGCCGTGGATCGTGAAATCAGCCGGCTTCGAACCCTTCTGATGGACGATACGGCGCAGCCAGGTTAGACAAACATGCCCGGGGCGGTCACGTCCCGGGGCATCCGCAATCATAGAGTATGCGACACGGGGATTATTCGATAATCCCTTTTTCAATTTTTTGAGGAGTGTGGCGATATGAGTTCCGAACCGATGGATAAAGGATACCAACCCCATGAGGTGGAAAAACGCTGGTATGACTACTGGGAAAAGGAGGGGTTGTTTGCCGCCGATGCCAAAACGGCTCCCAATCCTTTTTCCATCGTCATCCCCCCGCCCAACGTCACCGGTGTCCTTCATATGGGCCATGCTCTCAACATCACCTTGCAGGATATTCTCTGCCGCTACCACCGGCTGCGCGGCGACAGCGTGCTTTGGATGCCGGGCACGGATCACGCGGGCATCGCCACTCAAAACGTGGTGGAGCGAAAGCTTGCCGCCGAGAAAACGGATCGGCACCAGCTCGGCCGTGAAAAATTCGTTGAAGCCGTATGGGCCTGGCGGAAGCAATATGGAAGCGCCATCATCAACCAGCTCAAACGGCTGGGGGCCTCCTGCGACTGGGCCAGGGAACGCTTCACGATGGACGAGGGGCTGTCTCTGGCCGTGCGCAAGGTCTTTGTCCAACTCTATGAAGAAGGCATGATCTATCGGGGAAACTATATCATCAACTGGTGCCCCCGGTGTCTGACCGCCCTGGCCGACCTGGAGGTGGAACACGAGGAGCTTGACGGGCACCTGTACCATATCCGGTACCCGTTCCGGGACGGTTCCGGGACGGTGGTCATCGCCACCACCCGACCCGAGACCATGCTGGGCGATACGGCTGTGGCCGTGCATCCCGAGGACGGGCGCTACGCCAATTTGCCCTGTCAAGAACTGGTGCTTCCCATCGTCGGGCGCACCCTTCCCATCATTCGGGATGCCTACGTCGACATCTCTTTTGGAACCGGAGCCTTGAAGGTCACCCCGGCCCACGATCCCAACGATTTTGAAATCGGCCGGCGCCACGACCTGCCCAGTGTCAGGGTCATCGGCGACGACGGCACCATGACCGAGGAAGCCGGGACCTTTGCCGGCCTGGACCGTTTCGCCTGCCGCCTGGTCGTGGTGGATACCTTGAAAAAGGAAGGGAGCCTCGTCAAGGTCGAACCGATCAAACACGGCGTGGGGCAATGCTACCGGTGCAAAACGATTATCGAACCCAACTTGTCCAAACAATGGTTTGTCAAAGTCAAACCCTTGGCCGAGAAAGCCATCGCGGCCGTCGAGAAAGGCCATACCCGGATCATTCCCGACATGTGGACGGCCACCTACTACGACTGGATGCATAACATCAAGGACTGGTGTATTTCCCGCCAGATCTGGTGGGGCCACCAGATTCCCGCATGGACCTGCGACTGCGGCGAGATGACCGTGGCCATGGAGGCTCCCGCATCTTGCCCCGAATGCGGAAACAACCATCTGGTGCAGGAAACCGATGTGCTCGACACCTGGTTTAGTTCTGCCCTGTGGCCCTTTTCAACCATGGGCTGGCCTGAAAAAACGCCGCTGCTCGACAAGTTTTACCCCACCAGCACCCTGGTCACCGGTTTTGACATCCTCTTTTTCTGGGTGGCGCGCATGATGATGATGGGGATCCATTTCATGGGCGACGTGCCCTTCAAAGACGTTTACGTCCATGCCCTGGTCCGGGACGAAGAGGGCAAAAAAATGAGCAAATCCAAGGGCAACGTCATCGATCCGCTGACAGTCATCGACACTTACGGCACCGATGCCTTCCGTTTCACGTTGGCCGCCTTTGCCGCCCAGGGCAGGGATGTCCGGATGTCCGAAAAACGCGTGGAAGGCTACCAGCACTTTATCAACAAGCTGTGGAACGCCGCCCGCTTTGCCCTGATGCACGTCACCCAAGCCGGCGGCAAGATCGATAAATCCACCCTCTCCCTGCCGGACCGCTGGATTTTGTCCCGGCTAAATGCGGTCCGCGCCACCGTGGCCGAAACCATCGAGGGCTACCGTTTCAACGAGACGGCCGGTGCGCTATACCAGTTCGTGTGGCACGAATTCTGCGATTGGTACCTGGAGCTGATCAAACCCACGCTTTACGGCAAAACCGGTGACGTGGCACGCCAGTCCACGCTCGCGGTGCTGTGGCGGGTGCTGCACGATGTCCTGATCTTGCTCCATCCGCTGATCCCCTTTGTCACCGAAGAAATCTGGTATAAGCTTCCCGGTACCAGCGGATCCATCATGAACGCATCTTTTTTCCAGGATGCTTCCCAGCAGATTCCCGCGGCCCAGGATACCGAGTCCGAAACGGCCATGAACCGTGTCATCGAGGTCATCGGCGGTATTCGAAACGTGCGCGGCGAGATGAACATCGCCCCGGCCATGTCCCTGGAGGTCACCGTGCACTCTGCCGATGCCGGCGTCCGGCAGCTGCTTGCCGAGCAGCAGGACCTGCTGGCCAACCTGGCGCGCCTAAAGCAGCTGCACATCCAGGCTCCGGGCGAGCGGCCGCGCTATGCCGCCACGGCGGTGGTCGCCGACGCCCTCATCTTTGTCTCCCTGGAGGGAATCATCGATTTTTCCCAGGAAGCCCAGCGCCTGGAAAAAGAAATCTCCAAACTGGAAGGAGAACTCAGCGCCAACGCCCGCAAGCTCAATAACGAGGACTTTCTCAACAAGGCGCCGGCCGACGTGGTGAAAAAGGTCAGGGAAAAACACGGCGCCCTGCTGGAAAAAAAGCAGAAACTGCAAAACAACCTCGACAAGATCAAAGCGTTTCAAGTCTGACGATTTCGCCTGCAATCCAAGTGTCTGAAACCGGCAAAGCCCTCCCAAGGAGGATAAACCAGGATTGAAGCAGAGTTTCTCGCTGAGCCGGCGCAGACGCGGCGAAAGACCGGTTTCCCGCAAAGCCGGCAAGGACCGCAGAGCGCGCAAATTTTTGCTTTCGGGAACCTGGTCCCGGCAGGAAGCCGGCACCCAATAAAAAAATTATACCTTAAAAACAAGGGGTTCATGGTGCATAACGTACTGGATATGATCGACTTGGCCCTCCGGGAAGACATCGGTTGCGGGGATATCACCACGGAGGCGCTGGTGGCCCCGGAGCAAACCGGCTCGGGGGCACTGGTGGCCAAGGAACCGCTGGTGCTTGCCGGCCTGAGCGTGGCCCGGCAGGTATTTCAGCGCCTGGATGCCGGCGTCGAGGTCTTTACCTCGTTTCAAGACGGCGACAAGGCCGTTTCCGGCCAGACCCTGATGAATGTGGTCGGGCCGATGCGTGCCCTGCTCATGGGCGAGCGCACGGCGCTTAATTTTCTTCAGCGGCTGTCGGGCATCGCCACCCTGGTGCGAAACTATGTGCATACCCTGGGGGATCGGCCCACCCGGCTAGTGGATACCCGCAAGACCACTCCCGGGTGGCGGGTGCTGGAAAAATATGCCGTCCGCATCGGGGGTGCGGCCAATCACCGGATGGGGCTTTTCGACGGGGTGCTGATCAAGGACAACCACATCGCCGCCTGCGGCGGAATCCCGCAAGCCATCGAGCGCATCCGGCGCCGCGCCTCGCATCTGCTCAAAGTGGAAGTGGAGGCGGCCGACCTGGCGCAGGTACGCCAGGCCCTGGCGGCGGGAGCCGATGTGATCATGCTCGACAACATGGATCTTGACCAGATCCGGCAAGCGGTTGCTGTCATCGATGGGCGCGCCATCGTGGAGGTTTCCGGCAAAGTGACGATCGATCGCCTCGTGGCGCTGGCCGACACCGGTGTGGACATTATCTCCGTGGGGGCGTTGACCCACTCGGCCCCGGCCGTGGATATCAGCATGCGCATCCAGGGCTGATCCGAAGCAGATGGGGGTAGCGCAGCATGATTCCCATTCGCGACACCACCGTTACCCGCACCTACCCGGTGATGAATCAATGTATCATCGGGGCAAACGTTCTGGTCTTTCTCGTGGAACTGGCCCAGGGAAACGCCCTGAACCGGTTTATCTATATCTACGGGCTGGTTCCCGCCCGCTTCACCGTCCCCGGAATTGCCGCCTACTTCACCACTGGCCAGAATCTGTTTTCCCTGCTGTCGTTTATGTTTGTCCACGGCGGATTCTGGCACATACTGGGGAACATGTGGTTTTTATACATTTTTGGCGACAATGTGGAAGACCGGCTCGGACCGCTGCGTTATCTGGGGTTTTATCTGCTCTGCGGGTTGATGTCGGGCCTGTTTCACATTGCCACCAACTTCACCTCCGACATTCCCACCGTGGGGGCCAGCGGGGCGATTGCCGGGGTGATGGGCGCCTATTTCATCCTCTATCCTCATGCCCGGGTGCTGACGCTGATTCCCATCATTATCATTCCATGGTTTGTCGAGATTCCCGCCTTTTTCTTCCTGGGGCTGTGGTTTCTCCTGCAGGTGTTTAGCGCCACCGGCAGCGCCGGGTCCGGCGGCATCGCCTGGTGGGCCCATATCGGGGGTTTTCTGGTCGGCATGGGGCTGTTGAAGCTCTTCGGGCGGATGCCCGAACTGGGTATTTCCGATGCGCTCCGCCAGCGTATGGTCAAGAAAAAGAGCCACCGTCTCCAGCTGATCCGGCCGTCAGCGCCCGGCGACGATGCCCACCTGCATGCCACCATCGCCGTGACCCCGTTTGAGGCTCTGGCCGGCTCCCGAAAGCTGGTCAGCATTCCCTGGGGGATGCAAAAGCGGCTTTTCAACGTCGTAATCCCGCCAGGCATCACGTCGGGAACCGTGCTCAGGCTCCGGGGCCTGGGAAAACGCGGGGCCGGGGGCAGTCATGGGGATTTGATGTTGGAAGTGATCATCACCGAGCTTCGCGTATAACTTTTCCCCCACCGGCTTTGACCGCGCGGGCAGTCTAGGGTGAACGAAGCGTAAGCTGGAAGGACTTGAGAATCATCACCGGGTGATAGGAGTGTTTGGCTTTTCTCAAACCGGCCACTCCCATGTCGCTTTCCTTGTTGATATACTGGCATCCCTCAAAGAGCCGGATGGCACACTCCCTGTCAAAGTACTGGTAGAGCCCCTTGACACTGGAAAGGGCTTTTTCGAAGTGAAGCGCACCCATGTCCCCGGTGAGCCGGGAGCCCATGGCAAAGGCAGCCATGTCCCCGTCGATGTAAAGCGCAATTCCCTTCATGGCCCCCAGCTCGATGTGGTTCAGCGCGTTTTTGATGGCCTGATGCTCGCAGGCCAGATCTTCGTCGGTCAGATCGCAGTCTCTTTCCTTGCACCACCGGTCGAGAAAGGCCAGGCACGCATCGGTCCGTGCACTGGTTATCGGCTCGACGGCGATTCTGTCGGGCTCCACGCTGCGCTCGAACTGGTGCACCAGATTGCGTTTTTTCGCATACCGGTTTCCTTTCAACGTGGCCAGATCCCGGCTGTTATAAACATAATCGTTTAAAAACGGCTGTTCTTCGATGGTGAAAAAGGTCTTAACCGCATCGGTGCCAAATCGGCTCAAGTAAGTTTCGGGCACATACCAATAGCGTTTGAAACCGGTTTCCAGAGCCAGGTTCCGCAGCGTTTTGGGTGGAAATTCCTGACCTTGGCCAAGGGGGAGAATCAGGTGGGTGTGCTGCGGTTGATGCACGAAATCGGCACCTATCAGCAGGGTGTCGCCCTGGATGCCCCCCACGGGGAAATAGGTTTGGGTGCTCCAGGCCAGCAGCGAAGAAAGGCTATAGACACAAAGCCGGTGGGGCTGGTCCCGGAAAAAGGGAGCCAGCCTCGGATAGTCGAGGTAAGTGATGGGATCAAGTTTCATGGCATCTGATAAAGCATCGGCCGGGCATCGGGCATCGGGGCAAAGCCCAGAGGGACGTAAAATCCGTGGGATTTTTTTTCGGCGATGAGTCCGATCCAGTGCAGGCCGTCGGCTTTGAGCCGGCGGACGAGTTCCGAGACGATCTTGGACCCGATCCCCTGTCCCCGAAAGGCTTTGCCCACGGTGACATCCTGGATATAGGCGTCGCTGGCGCAGTCGCTGATGGCCCGGCCCATCCCGATGATGCCTCTGCCATCGGCGGCCACCAGGAAACAATGACTGCCGGAAATGATGCGGCGGACCAGGTCGG
Organism: Desulfobacterales bacterium; assembly: GCA_046704125.1. GTDB lineage: Bacteria > Desulfobacterota > Desulfobacteria > Desulfobacterales > JBJKSK01 > JBJKSK01. The sequence goes on from JBJKSK010000504.1 coordinate 6,631, forward strand.
CGTTGTCTCCGGCCGCCGACCACCAG
>JBJKSK010000505.1:0-3635 GCA_046704125.1 Desulfobacterales bacterium
ATTTGATATCATCTGCCACGCCAGGGTGTCTGGCCATATCGCCGCGGCCCTCGATTTTCCGGTAGGTCAAACTGCCGGCCCCCTCGGCGCCAACGGCATCAAAAAAATACTTGGCCGTTAAATGCAGGCCATCAAAAAGACTCTTTCCCCGAGTGGCGCCCAGGGCCAGGACATATCCTTTGCGAAAATGGCGGGCCGGATCCTGGAGACGCAACTTGTATTTTCTGGCCCACAATGTCTGGCTCCGATCGATGAGGGCCTTGAGCTGCGAGGTCACGTTATAGAAAAAAATCGGGGAGGCCATCACAATGACGTCGGCTTCCCGCAACAGCGGATAGATCTCGTGTTTCATGTCGTCATCAATGGGGCAAAATCCTTTTTTTTCACAAACAATCAGTTCCCGGCAGGGTTCGATGCGTTTGGCGCAAACATCGACGATCTGCGTGCGCGCACCCAACCGCCGGGCCTCATCCATGAACGCCGAGAGGAGAAATTCCGTATTGCCCTTTTTCCGGGGGCTTCCCTGTAAACCGAGTACCAGCATGGTCACTTTCCTATAGTGGGCACAAGCGTCTGAACTGTGAACTCCATTGAAAAATCTCCTTTCCCGCATGGAAACAGCCCCGCATTTCAATCGGATCGCAAAACACCTGCGGAAAAACCATAGCATACCCACACCGGGAAGTCACCCGGCTAATACGCCTCCTCATAGCTCAGATCCTGCTCGGACACCTTGCCCTTGAACAGATTATAGGACCAGCTTTGGTAGACAATCACGATGGGTACAAAGATAATCACCACCACCAGCATGATCTTTAGCGTTAGCGGGCTCGATGAAGCATTGTAGGCGGTAAGGCCGTACTTGGCGTCTAGGCTCGATGGGAAAAGGATAGGAAAAAGTCCGATGATTCCAAAGAAAGTCGCCCCCACGATGGTGGCCGCGGAGCACATCCATGCCTTGAAAAAGGCCCTTTTACCCAGAAAAAACCGGGTGCCCAGCAAGACGATAACGGTAATGCCGATGACGGCAAACGCCGCTGGATGGGCCAGATAATTGGCATAGAGATTGGTGGCATACCAGCTGGCTGCCAGAAACGCCACGGCAACCGCCAGCAAGACCGGCCAGAGCCGAGTCGCCGTTGCGGCGGCCCGGCTCTGGAGCTCGCCTTGGGTTTTTACGGCCAGCCACAAAGCGCCGTGCACGACAAACAGCAGCAGGAAAAGCAGTCCGCCAACCAGTCCATAGGGATTGAGCAGCGCCAGCAGGCTGCCGTGATAAATCCCGGCCCCATCGAAGGGAATCCCCCTGAAGATGTTGGCAAACGCTACGCCAAAAAGCAGTGCCGGCACAGCGCTGCCCACAAAAATACAGCCGTCCCAGAGTCTTTTCCATCGCGGGTCCTGAATTTTTCCGCGGAACTCGAAAGAGACTCCCCGTAAAATTAAGGCAAAGAGAATCAACATCAGCGCGGAATACAGGGAGGAGAACATCACCGCATAGACCTTGGGAAATGCAGCAAATGTCACCCCGCCGGCGGTAATCAACCACACCTCGTTGCCGTCCCACAGCGGCCCGATGGCATGGATCATCAGACGCTTGTCCGTTTCGCTGCTTCCTAGAAAGGGATAGAGGATGCCGATGCCGAAATCGAAACCGTCGGTCATGAAAAAAACGGCCCACAACAATCCCCACAGAAAAAACCAAGTTGTTTCCAGTACCATTTCAATCCCCCTTTTGAGACTTCTTTGATCTTTCTACGCCTCTCCGGCCTCTTCGAGAAACGCCGTCATGCTTTCAGCGGGTCCAGATCAGACTCCGGCTGGACAAGCGGCGGGCCGAGTTTTGCGTTTTGAACCATCAGGTAAAACCCCGCAACGCCCAGCAAGCCGTAGACCGCAATAAAGGCCGCCAGAGAAACCATCACCTGGGTTGCATCAATGGGTGACACCGCGTTGCTGGTCTTGATCAGGCCATACACGATCCAGGGTTGTCGGCCCACTTCGGCCAGAATCCAACCCAGTTCGTTGGCCAGGTAAGGCAGGGGGATTGACCAGACCATCAATTTCAAGTACCAGGGACTTTCCAGCAGACGCTTTCGTCGAAAGAGCCCAAAGATCGTCACCGCGATAAAATACATCCCCAGGACGATCATCCCCTTGAAGGCCAGGGTGGTGATGAGCACCGGCGGCCTCTGGTCCCGTGGGAAATCCTTGAGCCCCCGGACTTCGGCATTCACATCGTGAAAGGCCAGGAAACTCAGCAGACCCGGGATCGCCCCGATCTGCACCCGGTTGATTTCCTTGGCCTCATCGGGAATGGAAAACAGATAAACCGGCGCGCGGTGCGTGGTCTCCCAGAGCGTCTCCATGGCCGCCAGCTTCGCCGGCTGTGTCACGGCGAGATCTGCGGCATGGAAATCGCCCTCCGTGGCGACAAACAGCGAACAGACCAGCCCGAAGATCAGGGCAATGCGAAATGATTTGGTGAAAACGTCAACATGCTGCCGCCGCAACAGGTGCCAGGCGCTGACGCCCATGACAAAAAAAGCGCTGAGGATGTAGGCGCCGGCCACGGTATGAAGAAATTCGAGAATCGCAAATTTTTGAAACACCACTGCGGCAAAATTCACCAGTTCCGCACGCCCATTCCGGATCGTATAACCGACGGGGTGTTGCATCCAGGCATTGGCGATCAGAATCCAGACCGCGGACAGCGTCGAGGCACCGGCCACCAACCACATGACGATGGCATGGGCTCTTTTGGAAAGCTTTTCCCAACCAAAGATCCAAACCCCGATAAACGTAGATTCGAGAAAAAAAGCCGCAGAGGCCTCGATGGCCAGCAGGGATCCGAAGATGTCTCCCACGAAGGCTGAATACCGGCTCCAATTGGTTCCGAACTGAAATTCCAGCGTGATGCCGGTTACGACGCCAAGGGCGAAATTGATCAAAAAGAGTTTCCCCCAAAACCGTGTCATGGCCAGATAGGTTTCATCTCCAGTCCGGACATAACGGGTTTCCATGAAGGCCACCAGGATCGACAACCCAAGGGTCAGCGGTACGAAAAGAAAATGGAACATGGTCGCTGCAGCAAACTGCAGTCGAGAAAGCAGCAGTACATCCATTGTTTTCTCCAAAAACTTGGCAACGAATAAATTTTCGCCGGAAACAGGCCGGAAGGGAAAAACGAATGCCGGCGTCTAGGGTTTAAGGCGCCGGCAGGTTATAAAAATCAGCTCCCGGACTCAGGGGTGCACTCGGTAAAATTCACCGCCTTGCCGCAGGAAGCGCACTTGTGAGCCTTGTCGAACTCGTCGGAAAAAATTTCCATCTCCGCCGAGCAGTTCGGGCATTTACACATAAACGATTTCAGATTCTTAAACTGTTCAAAACCGGGGCAGTGCTGTGGTGTGGTGGTCATTAGAGCTTCTCCTTTTACCGATCCGATGTTTCGCGAAATCGGCGATAGCTGTCTTGATGGCGGGATCCGGGGTGATATTTCCGGGGTCCCGCCATCTCGCTGCGCTAAACCGGTATCGCCGGCTATCCGTTGATTTTTTTGGCGATTTCCCGGCCATAATCCTGCGCCATCCGAATACCGCCGCCAAGCCCGCTCATTTTCAGCCTCAGGGGAC
>JBJKSK010000506.1:0-5438 GCA_046704125.1 Desulfobacterales bacterium
ATACCCGGGTGACCAGTTGGTGGTGCCCGGGGTGATGGTGAGAATTCTTTCCGCCATGATCATCCCCGCGGTGATTTTGCGAGGCAGGTTATCGAGTTCGTGGATGCTGTCGGAGGGGCCTGCCGCCGGGGTTGTCAGCGGGCCGTATGTAAAACTTTTGTAAAAAGGAGCGCCGTGGATGGCAATTGACGCGAGACTTGAGTAGGGTAGGCCTGTTTTTCTCCGCTTGTTTTGGGCGGCAGCCAGGTTTCTAAATTTTTGGAGGATAGAAATTCGCCATGACCGATTCCATCCACCCTATCCACCCCAAGGGGACCCGCGCCCGGGTCCTGCTTTCCAGCGTGTTTGGACCCTACGCCCAGGACGACTACTTCGGCAGCCGGGCCATCAACCCCATGGAACTCTATCAAAATCAGGTCACCCGGGTTCAGGGGGTCTTTTCCCTGAGAATGTTTCACCGGTCCTTTGGCCTGATGATGATCCAGGCCAACATCGAGGCGCCCTGCACTTTTCTGGATTTTCCCTCCCGGCAGCGCTTTGTCCGGGAACTGAAGGAGGTCTCCTATGACATTGTCGGCATCAGCGGGATTCTGCCCAATATCGGCAAGGTCAAGGAAATGTGCCGCCTGATCCGCCGCTACCAGCCCCGGGCCACGATCGTGGTGGGGGGCCATATCGCCAATCGGGATGATTTGGATCGGATTATCGATGCCGATCATATCGTTCGGGGGGAGGGCATTTCCTGGTTTCGGCGGTTTATCGGCCAGGACCACACCGCGCCGGTGCGCCATCCCCTGGCCGAATCGGGGTTTGACGGGCGGGTCCTGGGTATACCGATGAGCAAAAAAACCGGAGAAACCGCAGCTATGCTGATTCCATCGGTGGGATGCCCCGTGGGCTGCAACTTTTGCTCCACTTGCGCGCTGTTTGGCGGAAAGGGTCACTTTATCAGCTTCTATCCCTCCGGGGACGAACTGTTTTCCGTGATGGTCCAGCAGGAGGCCGTCCTCAAGACGCGGTCCTTTTTTATCCTGGATGAGAATTTTCTCCTGCATCGTAAACGGGCGCTGCGCCTGTTGGAACTGATGCAATCCAACGGAAAAAGCTGGTCGCTGTACGTGTTTAGCTCAGCCCGGGTGCTGCGCTCTTATAGCATGGATGAACTTGTGCGGCTGGGCATTTCCTGGGTCTGGATGGGACTGGAAGGTAAAGACAGCCGATACCAAAAGCTCAAAGGCGTCGATACGCGAGACCTGGTGACCACGCTCCAGGCCCACGGCATCATGGTGCTGGGTTCTTCGATCATCGGCATGGAAGATCACACGGTAGAAAACCTGCCCGAGGTCATCGACTATGCCGTCAGCCATGGCACCGATTTTCATCAGTTCATGCTCTATACCCCCATTGCCGGCACGCCCCTTCATGCCCAGCACCAGGCGGCTGGCAGCCTGCTTTCCGAGGCCGAATTTCCGGCCGCAGACGCACACGGCCAGTACCGCTTCAACTACCGGCACCCGCATATTCCCGCCGGACAGGAGCAGCGGCTGCTGCTGGAGGCTTTTTCACGGGATTTCGAGGTCAACGGGCCTTCGCTGGCTCGTTTGATTCGGACTTGCCTCCAGGGATTCAAGCGCTACAAAGACCACCCGGATCTGCGGATACGTAACCGGTATCGTTGGGAGGCGCGCTCGCTTCCCGGCAGCTATGCCGGGGCGGTCTGGGCCATGCGGCGCTGGTTTCGAGCCGATGCCGCCATGGCCGCGAGAATGGACTTTTTGCTCCAGGACCTTTATAGTGAATTTGGCGCGAAAACCCGGCTGGCGGCCCCGGTGGCCGGCCGCTGGATCTTTCTGGCCATGAAACGTGAAGAGCGCAGACTCAGGGCCGGCTGGACCTATGAACCGGAATGCTTTTACGAGAAAAATGCCGCTGCCGCCGCCTTGGATAGGCCGGCTGCCTCCCGGTTCAAACGCCTCGGCATCTCATCGGTTCCCATTGATCCGGTGCCTGCCTTGAACCGCAGCTTGTCTGCATGATATTTTGAATCCGAGTCACGACTCAGGCCGGTAGAGCCTACAGCCTACCCGCCCAAGCTACTGCGAACTTGATTTTTTTTTAAACAGGAGAAGCGATGACGTCTGAACATACCTTTCATATCCCGGTACTGGGCATCGGCCATTCGGTGGATACCCCCATCCGGGTGGCCCCGTTTGGCATTTCCTCGGTGATTTCCCTGGTGGATGATTTTCTGTTCGAGCCGATTCGAAAATATTACTGTGAATTATTCGATCTGGATTTCGAGCCGATTTCGGCAGGCGGAAGCGATGGACGGGCCAGGCGAATCAGGGCGTACCTGGAAACGGTGCGTACCGTGGTGGAACGAAAATTTGACGTGATCCGGAATCTCCCGTTTTTCGAAGCAAACGATAAACACAAATATTTCAGGCTTTTGCCTGACACATCGGTGCTGAAAGCCGACTACCAGCGGATGCTGGGCATGCGGCCTGGAACGGATCGGGAAAAGCTTGCCCGGGATCTGACCGGGCGGATGCAGCCCGGCTCCATTGATGCGAATATCATGGTCAAGGTCGACCGGATGCCCTGCGACGACGCAGGCCTTCCCCTGGAAGGGGTGCTGTCTGACGCCAAGGCCGCCCTCAAAGGCTTTGCCGAAAGCAGTCTATGTTCCGCGATCGTTTTTTCCGCAGGGATCAACCAGAGCCTGTTTGCCTATATGACCCAGTTCAAGAATTTTTACCGGGACGCCTCCGGTCGGCTGCAAAAAAAGATCATTTTGAAAGTCAGTGATTTTCGCTCGGCCTTGATCCAGGGGCGGTTTCTGGCCCGAAAAGGGCTGGAAGTCCATGAGTTTCGGATTGAATCCGGCCTCAATTGCGGTGGGCATGCGTTTGCCGGTAGCGGTCAGACCCTGCCGCTGCTGCTTGACGAGTTTCGAAAGCGCAGGCAGGAACTTAGCGCGACATTGAGCCAGATGGTGGAAACCTTCTATCGCAAACAAAAAATGGCGTTTCCCGATGCGGCCAAACATCACCGGGCACTGATCACCGTGCAGGGCGGCATTGGAAACGCCGGCGAAGACCAGCGGTTGCGGGACTATTTCGGGTTGGATCGCACCGGTTGGGGAAGCCCTTTTCTTCTGGTGCCCGAGGCCACCGCCGTGGACGAGGAAACCCGTGTTCTTCTGGAGCGCGCCGGTCATCGGGAGCTTTATTTAAGTGATGTTTCGCCGCTGGGGGTGCCCTTCAACAACGTGAAAGACTCCGGTTCCGAGCGCTGGACCACCCAGAGGCTTCGCTCCGGACATCCCGGCTCGGGCTGCCTCAAGGGCTATCTGGCATCCAGCACCGAGTTTTCCGCCAAGCCGATGTGTTTGGCCTCCCGGGCCTATCAGAAACGAAAACTGGCCAAAATTCACGGCCTGGATTTTTCCGATGCCGAAAAAGAAGCCTTGTGCCGGGCCGTGACGGTAAAGACCTGTATTTGCGAACACCTGGGAAACGGCGCCCTGATCGCTTTGGGCATTGCCAAAGACCAACCGGGCCCCCAGTGTGTCTGCCCCGGCCCCAACATCGCCTGGTTTTGCCGGAGTTTTACCCTGACGGAAATGGTGGATCACATCTACGGCCGGGGGCCCTCGCTGGTGCCACCGGAAAGACCTCACATGTTTGCCCGGGAATTTGAATTGAATGTGGACTATTTCCAACGCGTGGTGGAGGCTTGGGACGGTGAGGCCAAGCAGCTCGAGGGACTTGAGGAGTTTCGTGAAAATCTGGAAAGAGGCATGGCCCTGGCTCTTTCCATGGCCGGCGGTGCGGCCTACCCCGGAGAAAACCTCGCTTCGATTCCGGCCCATATCGAGCAACTGCGCCGGCGTCTGGCGGATCTGGCGGCCCGTCTCTGGGCGACGGATGAGGTTTGTGAGGATTCGTCTGCCATGAATATGGCGGTTTCAGCTGGCATGTAATGGCTGGAAGGCGGCACTTGGTGATCGCGTGTGCCGCTTTCCAGCCATCTGCAAAACTTCTGCGGAAACAACTTCCGTTATTCTGCCATCTTGCCGGGGGTCGGATTGGCGGTTGTCGCCGGCGCTGGCGTGGACCAGATCTTTTCCAGAAACTGGTCCCGACCCGAAGCGAAGCGGTATCGGTTGTACCGGGTGGGGTAGTGTTTGTAGAAGCCCTGATGGTAATCTTCGGCTGGAAAAAACTCCCCGAGAGGCAAAATCTGAGTCACGATCGGTTTGACAAAGCGCATGGCGCGGATCATGTTGCGTTTGGAGGTTTCCGCCTGCCGCCGCTGATTCTCGTCGGCATAGAAGATGGCACTACGGTACTGAGGACCGCGGTCCGCGAACTGTCCCCCCGCATCGGTTGGATCCACATGACGCCAGAAAATGTCCAGCAAATCATCATAGGAGATCATGCCCGGATCATAGACCACCTTTACGGCCTCCACATGGCCGGTTTCCCCCCGGCAGACCTGTTCGTAGGTGGGACGGGAGACTTGCCCGCCGGTATAACCGGATACCACCTCAACGATTCCGGCGACTTTCTCGAAATCCGACTCCGTGCACCAGAAACAGCCTCCGGCAAATACGGCAAACCGGGTATTTCCAGAATTCATGAGTTTCTCCATATCCGGGTGTGTGGCAGCTCGCTGAAGCGAGCGTTTCTTAGTGCCATCAGGCCAGGTCGAAACGGTCAAGGTTCATCACCTTGCTCCACACCGCTGCAAAGTCATGCAAAAACTTCTCCTGTGAGTCCTCACTGCCATAGACTTCCGCCAAGGCCCTGAGCTGGGAATTCGAACCGAAGATGAGGTCGACCCGGGTGCCGGTCCACTTGAGTTGGCCGCTTGCGCGGTCACGGCCCTCGAACACGTCCGGGTCTTTCCCGGCGGGCTTCCAAGCCGTGCGCATGTCGAGCAGATTCACGAAAAAATCGTTGGTAAGGGCTTCTGGCCGCTTGGTGAAGACGCCGTGCGGGGCTTGTCCGAAGTTGGCGTTCAAAACGCGCATACCGCCAAGGAGAACCGTCATTTCAGGTGCGGTCAGCGTCAGCAGTTGCGCACGATCAACTAGCAGTTCCTCTGCCGGTACGCTGTATTTGGTTTTGAGATAGTTCCGGAAGCCGTCTGCAACCGGTTCAAGCACGGAAAATGACGCTGCGTCGGTCTGCTCCTGCGAGGCATCGGCGCGCCCCGGCGTGAAAGGTACGGTCATTTCAAAACCGGCGTTCTTCGCGGCTTGCTCGATCCCTGCGCATCCGCCCAGCACAATCAAATCGGCAAGCGAGACCTTCTTTCCGCCGGTGGCTGTGCTGTTAAACGCCTTCTGGATGCCCTCAAGAGCCTGCAGCACCGTCTTTAACTGGGCCGGCTGGTTGACTTCCCAATCCTTTTGCGGGGCAAGACGGATG
>JBJKSK010000507.1:0-4845 GCA_046704125.1 Desulfobacterales bacterium
GATCCGGCCCGAACAGGTCATTCCCATGGATGACGACTTCAAGGATTTTTAACATCCTGGAAAGCGCGGCAGGCCATATCGAAAAGGAAAAAATCATGACGGAAGAACAAAACACCAATGCCCGTGGCCCAATTCAAGACGGCAAGTATCTCACGTTCCAACTGGCCGAGGAAACCTACGGCATTGGAATCCTTCAGATCAAGGAAATCATCAAGGTCATGACCATCACCGCGGTGCCCAGGGCTCCGGGATACATCAAGGGGGTGATCAACCTGCGCGGCAAGGTCATCCCGGTCATTGATCTGAGGCTGCGCTTCGGACTTGTGGCCACCGGCTACACCGATCATACCTGCATTATCGTAGTGGAAATCAACGGCCAGAACGGCACCATCCTCACGGGAATCGTCGTGGATGCAGTTTCCGAGGTTCTCAACATCAAGGGAAACGATGTGGAGAAAGCGCCGGCTTTCGGGGCCAATCTGGATACCGAGTACATCCTCGGTATGGCCAAGGCCGATGGCGGGGTAAAGATCCTTCTGGACATCAACCGAGTGCTGAGTTCAGAAGGGTCCGCCCTCTTGGAAAATGTGGCCTGATCCGGCCTGGACTAATCGCCCCCGCGGGTGACGGCATAACGGATTTTTGGCACCTGCAAACCAAACCTGTCGGGGGATACGGCACTTGGCCGGATTCCCCGACGGGTTCCTGATACGGGCACATCACCGGTTCGATCGGCCTGCGCTCCTGAAAAACTCGGCGGCCTTGCTCGGCATCAACACGGCAACAGCCACTGGCTTGCTTTTTGCGGTTTACGGCCGCCGACGCAACCGGTCGTTATTATTTTTCACCCCCTCGGGCAACCAAAACAACCAATCCCCACAAGCTCCGCCGACCTGGTTAGGCGTTTTTTCGTCCAGGAAAATAGAAACCCGACATGGCTGAAAATGCGGATGCCTATGAAAAACTGCATAGAGAAATAGTGTATCCTGAGCTTAAAACTATTTTCTCACCAGGAAAAGTTCGGTTTCTTTGTCATCTTGGCGAGGACTTCACAAAATTTGACCGCCGCCTTTTGGGACGACACGAAATTGGGTTTCAAACACCATACGGGCTGGGATTTTATAATTCTTTCGGTTTCTTTTTTAACCAACTGATAACTTTTCGACAAGCCTTAGGTTAGACTGGTAGGATATTGATTAAATCAGCTTGGTACCCATGGCAGCACCTGCCCCATGCGAAGCGCCCATAGTGACCTCCTCCTTGCCCACCCACCACCAAGCGCAAACCGGGTGCTTCAGGGGCAGTTTTCTCCTCCAAGCCTGGTTCCATGGCCAAAACCTGGGGTCAGGCTTGGAGCATTAAACCAATCAACCGGGATTGTTTGATGACTACTCAATCCCCTGGACGCTGGACGAAACCTTAAAATCGCAATTCCGGCCTCAAGACAGCGCAGCCAAGGCAACAATTCACATTGAAAATGGCTATTAACGCTGTTATTGCAACACAATAGTTTGGTCCGACCCCGATTCCTTCGTGATAGACGCGCGCCGGAAATTGCGCGCAAAGATCAAGTGAAAGGCCAAGCATGAAAGCCGCTGTTCTACGAGAATTCGGCAAGCCGCTACGAATCGAAGAGGTCCCCGTGCCTTCTGCGGCTGCCGACGAGGTGCTCATCCAAGTCGACGCTTGCGGGGTATGCCACTCCGATTTGCACATCATCGACGGGGATCAACCGGGCTTCAAAGCAATAACGAAGCAGGCGCTGATTCCCGGGCACGAGGTAGTGGGGAGAGTTGCCGGAAAGGGTACCTCAGTCGAGCACCTCTCCGTCGGCGACCGCGTGGGTGTTGCATGGATGCATGGGAGTTGCGGTGTCTGCGAACAGTGCCGGGAAGGCATGGAAAACCTGTGCAGGAAGTCTGTAATCACCGGCGTAATGGTCGACGGCGGCTACGCGCAATTCATGCGTGCCAAGGCAAGTCATGCCCTGCGCATCCCGGATTCGCTCGGGTCCGTCGAGGCCGCGCCTTTGTTTTGTGCTGGTGTCACCGTATACCGGGCGCTGAAAAATGCGGCGGTCGGAGGCGGTCAGCGCGTTGCGGTGGTCGGAATCGGCGGCCTTGGTCATTTGGCCGTTCAGGTGGCGCACGCATTCGGTGCTGAAGTGATTGCATTGGACGTCGCGGAAGACAAGTTGGAGCTGGCACGCAGTCTGGGTGTATCGCGGGCCATGAACGTGACAGATCCGCAGGCCATAAAGGCCATTCGTCAATCGGGGGGAGTGCACGTCGCGGTCGTGACGTCAGCTGCAAAATCGGCTTACGACACAGGGCTGAAGTGCTTGCGCCCCGCCGGGACCTTGTCAGTGGTTGGTCTGCCAGCGGATGCGCTCACGTTCTCTGCTCTCGCACTGGTTTCTGGCGAATTCCGTGTAGTCGGGTCCGCCGTCGGAACACGGGATGACTTGCGCGCAATTCTTGAACTTGGAGCATCGGGCAAGGTGCGCTGCCGCGTCCAGCCAAAGCCGATTGATCGCGTCAACGAAGTTCTGGAACAAATGCGCAGAGGCGATATTTCCGGAAGAGTGGTGCTGACTCTGCAGTGAGCACACCTGACCACACCACTGGAGCAGAAGGCGTGAATATCGCGGTTTTACGTAACGGCGGTATAGGGCCGGGGTTCGTTTGCGCCGCTGCTCACCAGCAACATAAAAGTATTTGGAGATTTACTGAAAGTTATGTTCAAGGATTATTTTTCCGAAAAATCAGAAGAATATAGTAAATATCGGCCAAAATACCCAGAGGAGTTATATTCTTATTTGGCTTCTATTTCTCGTCAACATCGAAAAGCGTGGGACTGTGCTACAGGAACAGGTCAGGCAGCTGTATCTCTATCAGAATATTTTTCAGAAATTATCGCCACCGATGCAAGCAAAACACAAATTGAAAATGCTAAAAAAAAGAGTGGCGTCACCTATAAAGTCGCGACGGCTGAAAAAAGCGGCATTGAGTCTAATTCAATTGATTTGATTACAGTAGCACAAGCAATTCACTGGTTTAATGTCGATGCCTTTTCCAAAGAAGCAGATCGAGTGTTAAGGGATGGAGGTATAGTCGCTGTTTGGACTTACAATTTGTTATCAGTTCAACAAGATATAGATGAAATAATAGACTACCTGTATAATTCAGTTCTTAATAAATTTTGGCCTAAAGAAAGAAAAATGGTCGAAGATGGTTATAGATACATTCAACTTCCTTTTAAAAAAATGGAGGCCCCAGCATTCCATATGTCAGATAAATGGAATTTATCTCAATTAATTGGTTATCTATGCACATGGTCAGCCGTTCAGAAATACCAAAAAAGCCTGGGGATCAATCCGGTTGAACTAATTTATGGCCAACTTATAAAAATATGGGGGCAGCCCGAAAAATCGCTGATAGTAAGATGGCCGTTGAGTGTCAGGCTTTGGCAAAAAAACACATGACAAGCCGGTTGCGCCTGGCAAAAGACATTGTTTCCAATCAGTTAAGGTCATTTTTCAAACAATGTCGTTTGCAGGATCAATTCTCGGGATTCGCGGAGCTGAATTTAGTCCGATCTAGTAGACATGGGGTATGCCTTTAGCTTTTGCGCCTTTTACCCATCGAGGCACAAAGGGCGCGATAACATCCTGCGAGACCACGGGCATCTCGATGAAGGACGGGCCCTCATGGTCCAGGGCTTTTTTTAATGTGACCTCGATATCACTGTGCCGCTCCAGACGCTGGCAGTGCAAACCAAAGGCTCTGGCAACCATCAGATAATCTGCGCCTTTGTCAAAGTCCGTGCAAAATGGTTTGTTTCCGCTGACCAAGACCGTTTCTCCACGGATCCAACCAAAGGCATCGTTTCGGAAAAGAACAATGGTGATATTTTTGCCAGTCCTGGCAATGGTCTCAAGTTCACCGCAGTTGAACCCGAAGCTGCCGTCCCCGGTCAGGGCAACCACTGGTGCACCCGGCGCACCATAGGCTGCACCCAACGCCGCTGGAATGGCATAGCCGAGAGCGCCCAGGGAATAATTGCTTAAATACCTTCTGCCAGCTTCTTTCATTTGAAACAGGGGGGTGGCGAATATGCTGCCTACACCGGCTTCGGTGGCGATTATCCCGTTGGCAGGAAGCAGCTTGTTTAAGACCATCATGAACCTGGGGGGAAAAATCCCCTGGTTCACATCCGGAATCGGCGTATTGAGAAGAGTCTCCCAGGCCCGGTGGCGAGCTCCGGCAACTTGGAGGCGGTCCCCTTTTTTCTCAAGCTTGTTTTCGGCAACCAGCCTGTTCATATAGGCAATAGATATCTTGGCATCACCGCACATGGTAACCTGTGTCCTATACATATTGCCCAGGTTCTCGGGAGCTATATCCAGATGGAGGATGGTTTTTCCGCTATCGAGTGCCGGCAATTTCCAGCCGTCAGTGCCCGTGGAATCGGTGTTGGAGCCGATATAGAAAATGGTGTCTGCTTTTTCGATAAAGGCGTTGGTAAAGGAGGTTCCGCCCCTGGCACCGACCACGCCCACGGCCATCGGATCAGTTTCGGGCAGGCAACCCTTTCCCGTGGTCGTCGTTCCTACGGGGATGTTCAGGGCATGAGCCAGTTGACGGACCTCGGGCCCGGCGCCTGAACTCAAGGCCCCCTGCCCGCAGATGATAAATGGATGTTTTGCCGCCGCCAATAATTCCAACGCCTTTTCGATGCTCATTGGATCCGCGACATTTCGATAGGACGGATAAACGCTGCACTCCTTCTGGGCATAGAGATCGTCGATCTCGGCGGCCGCTGACAGGCAGCCCCACATCATCC
>JBJKSK010000508.1:0-3846 GCA_046704125.1 Desulfobacterales bacterium
CGTGGAACTTGATCTGGTTCTCAACGTGCATTCCCGTTCCGCCGGACGCCAGACCGTTTCCAAGCTTTTGGAGCGCGGCGCCTGCCGGGTGCAGATGCATGCGTTTGACGCCAAGGCCGCGGCAGCCCTTCCGGCGGTGGAAGCCGGATACTTTTTCTCCATCCCGCCATCGGTGGTCCGCTCCCGCCAAAAGCAAAAACTGGTTTCCCGTCTGCCGCTTTCCTGCCTGCTGGTGGAAACCGACAGCCCGGTGCTCGGTCCCGACCCGGGCCAGCGAAACGAACCGGCCAATCTGCCCTTGGCCATCCAGGCCATCGCCGGAATAAAGGCCCTGCCCGTCGAGGCCGTGGTGGAAGCCGTGATGGAAAACACCCGACGCCTTTACAACATGTAAAAACCGGGGTTTATCCTTTAATGGTTTCGATCAACGGTCCGGCACCGTTATCGCTTTGGCCATAAGCAGTCAACCCCAGAAGGCCGGCGTTCCGTCGACCCGAAACCCGTGAGACCATGAAAATCGACCATGACACCTTGAAACCCATCCCCAACAGTCCGGAACAGACCTGTTTTGGCTGCGGCGCGCACAACCCTGACGGCTTGAAAATGAAATTTTTCACGGATGGCCGGCAAATTTTTTCCTTCATGAAGGTGCCTCCGACCATGACCGGATGGGACAGGACTGTTCACGGGGGTGTTTTGTCCACCATTCTAGACGAGATCATGGGCTGGGCGGTCATTGCGCTTCTGAAAAAAATAGGCATGACCAAAACCATGACGGTGGATTTTATCCAGTCGGTGACCACATCGGAAAAACTCACGATCGTCGGAGGCATCCAAGAAACGCAGTCCCAGCGATCAGCCCTGGTGACGGGAGCCATTTACAAGGCCGATGATTCCCTGTGTGTAAAGGCCACCGGTCAATTTACCACCATGCAACCCAAAGCGGCCCTTCGCCTGGGTCTGGTCAGCGGCGATTATTTGAAAATGTTTGAACCGGTCCTGGACATTCAATTCTAGCGGTTTTGGGAGAAAGGAGTTTTTCTCCGCTGGATGGCAATTTTTCGAGAAACCTCTTTTGGGCCCTGGTTTATCCGCCTGGGCAGCCGTTGCCAGGTTCGGGCTTGACATGAGAACCTGGATTGGTATGATCGCTGCGCGAACAAGAGAAAGGAAGCCAGATTATCAATGATGACAGGTGAGAATGAAAAATGTCAAACTGCCACAGACGTGAATTTTTAAAAATTGGGGCCGGGACATTGATCGGAAGTCTGTTTTCAGTCCCGGCTTTGGCGACCACGTTTACGGGCCCCGCCCCCAAGCGGTCCCTGGCGTTTTACAACGTTCATACCGACGAGCACCTGCGGGTTTGTTATTTTGAGCAGGGGCGTTATTTGCCGCCGGCCTTGTCTGAAATCAATTATATTCTGCGTGATTTCCGTACCAACACGATCAAGGCCATCGATCCCCATCTGCTGGACCTGCTTCACACCATCAACGACCGGATTGGCTCAAGGGAAACCTTCCACGTCATTTCCGGCTATCGCACGGCCTCGACCAATGCGATGCTTCGCCGGCAAAGCCATGGAGTGGCCAAACATAGCCTGCATATCCAGGCCAAAGCCATCGACATTCGTCTTCCCGGCTACAGCACCGAGCGGCTGCGCAATCTGTGCGTCAGCTTAAGAGCCGGCGGAGTCGGCTACTATCCCCGATCCAATTTCGTTCACGTCGATACGGGAAGAGTGCGCACCTGGTAGCCTTTCGAATGGGAAACAAATCCAGTCACCGGAAGCCGGTCTATTTTTCAAAAACTTCCGGGTCGGCTGTCGGGCGCTGTTCCAGCGTTTTTTCCAGGGCCGTATCCCGGTGGTAAATGTCTTTTCGAAACTGCAGGATGCCGGCCTCGTCAACCCACGCGGTCAAATAGAGCAGATGCAGCGGGATGGGTCTGGGAATATGGATGACCTGGCGCCGGCCTGCTTTCAAGACGGATTTGAGCCGCTGCAAAGGCCAGGCCTTATCCCCTTTCAATAAATAAGCAGCCAGGGCAACCGGCTTTTCCACCCGGACACAGCCGGAGCTAAAGTCTCTTTGCTCCCGGTTGAACAGCGAGCGGTCGGGCGTGTCGTGCAGGTAGACATCGAATTTATTGGGAAACAAGAATTTGATTTGCCCCATAGCATTTTGAGGCCCTGGGTTTTGCCGCAAACGAAATGGGAAATGGTCCCTGCTGTAGGCCGACCAATCGATGCTTCCCGGATCGATGGGCCGGGCGTGATTTCCCCAGCCGTGGAAGACCTGTATGTTTTCCTCGGTCAGGAAGCCCGCCCCGTGGTTTTTGAGCTTGGGCAGAATGTCTTCCAGGGCAATGGTCCGGGGAACAGTCCAGTAGGGGTTGAGGACGATGTAGGCCATCGTCGCGCTAAATACCGGCGTTGGTCGTGCCGGCCGGCCTACCACCACCTTCATGCCCAACACCGTCCGGTGATTTTCCACCACCCGCAGATTGAAATCGGCGATGTTGACCACAATGTAACGTGTGCCCAGATCATGGGGCATCCTGCGCCAGCGTTCCAGGTTGATTTCGACCTGCCGGATGCGCTGGCCGACCGGCACGTTGAGTGCCTCAAGGGTGCGAGGCCCCACGACCCCGTCTGGCTTTAGTCCGTGGCGTTTCTGAAATCGCACCACGGCCTGGACCAGCTTAGCATCAAAGCGATCCGATTCCTGATCGCGTTGACTGCCGGAAAGGTCCCTGGAAATCCGCAGCCGGTCCCGCAAAGCGGCCACCCGGGGATCTTTGGCATCGGGTCGCAGGATGGCTCCGGACGCCATCTGAGGCCAGCCGCCGTGTTTTTTTATTTGGCGAAACCGGGAAAGTGCTTTTTTCAAACCGATGTAGCCGGCATGAGTCGGTCGCAATGCGTTGATGGCCAACGGGTTCAACCCGTGCGCATCAGATTCGATAAACGGGGCATCCTGAGCGGCGAGAACATTGGGTGCGCAAAGCAGATCCAACAGCCCGCACAGCGCCACTGCACAAAGAGAAATCCCGATTATAGAGGGGTTGCATCGGCGACGGCATCTTTTGGATCTGGTCACGAGTTGGTTCTCCGGTCAGGGTGATGAATGGAATATTTCCGTCAAGGTTTTATCCCATCGGCCGATGCCAGGCTACCAAAGGCTTGCGTGAAGTTGTGTTCGCTAAAAACCCGGATTCCGGCCGATTCCAATACAACCGCTGTCAGCCCCATTCCCGGAATCCGGCGCCCGGAAAAGGTCCCGTCGTAAATGTAGCTGCTGCCGCAAGACGGGCTGCCATCTTTGAAAATGACCTGACGGATACCCTCAGCGATGCACAGATCCAGCGTTTTTTGGGCGCCGGCGGCAAAGGCTTCGGTGACATTCCGGCCGTCGCGTGAAAAAATCCGGATCTCTCGGCCGGATCCGGCTTGACCACTGCTGATTTCAGCTGGAAGACGCGGCACGGGCAACCCTCCGGCCACCTCCGGGCAAAAGGGGACCAGAAACCCCTGCCGGTGCCAGCGGATCAGGGTCGGATCGATGTTTGGGCGGATCCGGCCATCGTAGCGCACGGGTTCACCGATCAGGCAGGCACTGATAAGGATCTTTTGCATCCGAGCTTGAAACTGCATTCTTGAAAAGAGGCTTGACACTTTCTTGATTTTGGCGTAGATGATAAGAGAAAATCAGATTTAAATAAATCAGCTATGAAAACACATTCATACATGAAAATCCAGGGAATTTTCGGACGCTTCTTTTTTAGCTTTAGAAGCGTCCATCCGGATCTTTAGCCCCTGAAAGCGATGCACCCCGGATGGACCG
>JBJKSK010000509.1:0-4511 GCA_046704125.1 Desulfobacterales bacterium
GGCGTGGGCCACATAGGAGGTGAGCTGAGCCGGCATTTCGGCCGGAGCCATCACATAGTCCACCAGCCCGGTGGCGATGGCGCTGCGCGGCATGCCGTCGTAATTGGTGGTTTCCGGGGCCTGCGCCATGACCATCCCACCCTCGCCCTTGACGGCGCGGACACCCAAGGTGCCGTCGGTGCCGGTGCCGGAAAGTACGATGCAAATGGCTCGTTCATGCTGGTCCTGAGCCAGGGACCGGAAGATAAAGTCGATGGGCATTCTCAGGCACCTGGGCGCGCTGGGTTCAAGCAGCTGCAACCTCCCGTTTAGAAGGGCCATGTCCCGGTTGGGCGGGATGATGTAGGCGCAATCGGGCTGAACCTCCATGTCGTCTTCGACCTCAAAGACTTTCATGCGGGTGTAACGCTTGACTAGATCCGTGAGGATGCTCTTGTGATCCGGGGAGAGGTGTTGCACCAGCACCAAGGCCATGCCGCTCTCGGTTGTGGCCGGCATGGCGGAAAAGAAGGCTTCCAGCGCCGTCAGTCCACCTGCTGAGGTGCCTATGCCGACGATGGGAAAGCCGTCTCTCTCGACCGGGCCTGGCTCGGCCTCCGGCGCCTGTTCCGTCGGGGTCTCCGGCAGTGGTCTCTGTTCTGATTCAACGTCAGCGAAAGAGTCCCCAGGAGTTTCCACGCATTACTCCGGAGAAGGCACCGTCTTGCGGTTTTTATCTGTTGAGGACCCCGTTTCGAACGTCGAAACCGGTTGGGGTTCGATGGGCGCTGCCGTATCGAGGGGCGACTCCGGCGCTTCTTGATTTCCGGTCTGGGCACCGGTTTCCGGGATCGTGGAGCTGGAGGTATCCCCTTGGTTACCTGTGGCCTTTTTGGAACCGGTCATATTCGGCTCCTTTTGTCTCATGGTTCGTATAGAATGGCTCAATAATTAGTTTTTCAATTCCATGATAAACCTGTCAAATTCCGGTGTCCAAATAGGAATACCGTTCCTGGAGGTGAACAGGGTGTGACCGTTCTTTCCGAAAGGAGGTTGTATGACCAGCCGACCTTTGCCCCCGTTATTCAGAAAAGCCTTAAACATGGCCTTGACGATTTGAGGTCCAAAAAAGAGGTCGTTTTCTGCATAATGCCAGAGAACGGGGATTTTTATGGTTTTTGCATATTTCCCAACCGTGGCAGCCAAACGATCAGGGGCACATGGTAATCCCGGACGAGTGTCCGGGTTTCCCCCATGTCCTCCTGCAAAATTAACCACACCAATAACGCCGGTAGGGTTCAGACTGGCTGCGGCCAAAGAAGCAAACCCCCCTGCGGATTGACCGACAAGAAGGATTTTGTCCGGTTTGACGAAAGGGAGTCTTAATGCAAAATTGATAGTTGCTATTATATCCTTGGCTGCTTCCATGCCGGCTTCATAGTAAAATGGGTGTTTGCATGAAGGTCCACGACCTTCAACCCAATTACCCCCTGTGCTTCCATGCCCACGCCTTATAGGAACAATAACGGCGAAGCCACGGTTAAGAAACTCACGGATTTGGGGAATCAGGCGAAAACGGCCGATTTTCTGCCGTTTAATCGGGTTGCTGTTGCTCCCATGGTTTAAAATGATGAGGGGAAAGGGACCATTACCCGGTGGATGAAAGGTGGTGACCGTTAATCGGGTGACTTTTTTTCCGGAAAAACCATCCACAACTAAAGGAACCTGAATGATCTGCTCGTTTAGATCCGGAAGAATTTTTTGATTCTGAGCCAAAATCGGCCCAGAAAAAAGAAAAAGAGTCACAAATAATAAATAGCTTAAAAGCTTGCTATTCATTTTCAATTATCCTTTTCACAAAACCGGTTGGTCTGTCAGATCGGATTTACATGGTTTATTACCATTGCCTTTTCCTTGAGGAGCGATTCAATCCTGATTACTAGCAGGATAGTCAGAACATCCGCCGTAAATCGTATCGTGGATGCCACGCGCCCTTTATCGGACAGCGCCAAATATATGCCCGCTCCAAGGCCGGGCGGGATGGCCACCAGGATGCCGCCGAATGCAACAATAACCGTAGCTTCTATGGCGTTGAGAAGACCTCCTCTCGGCAAGAAGCCCATAGCCGCTGTGGGACGACCCGCCGTTGCCACAGGTCCCTTTTTAGTAAAAGGAGATCGTACAGGGGAGCTCGGCATTGGGCCGAATACTGTTCAGGTCAGCGAAATGGATAGCCCCTTTGCATAATATTATTGAGCGGCGCTCCTTCTCTTGGCAGGTAAAATTTTTTCATAAAGGTTTTCGACGCTTAGCGGAGGTACCGTCTCCCGTTCTTTCTTAACGAGTTGGAAGCCTCTGAAGGACAGAAAACAACGCAATTGCCACACCCCAGGAAGCAATCAAGATTGATTACGGCCGGGTCAGTTTCATTTTCAAGACTTATGGCATTCATCTGACATATGTTCCAAACATGCCCCGCAACTATCAAATTCTTCAGGATTAACCGCAGCGTTGTAATCCGTTGTCCAAAACTCGACTGGTTTGGGCAACGTTTGAAAAGAAAGAAAAGTTGCATGAACAAACTGGAACTGATTGAAGCTTTACGTTGAAAACGTAGACATCACCAATCTCTATAGGGAAACCGTTTTAACAACACCGTGCGAGCCATCATCAAGTCTTTTGGGTTTTAGCGCATATGGACAATATCGGACACGGTGCGCGACGTACCACTCGGTCGGTGGTAGATCCAATTAGCACATCCCCAACGAGGCGTCGACCTCTCAGACCCATGACGATCAGATCAATCTGGGTTTTCATCGCGTAGAGGGTTAGCTCTTCATCCGGGCTGCCTTGGAGCACGGTCACCTTGGGAGTGCACCAATTGTAAGCATCCTCGGCGACCATGGCAGTCAAGCGATCAGACAACTTATTTCTCAGCTCGCTGCCGAGTTCCTCACTCAGTGCAATCAAGGGGTACTCCATGTCGATGTAAACGGGTGGCTCCATGACATGGACCAGGTGAATTTCCGACTGGAATTCCTGGGCAAGGTTCATCCCGTATTTGAAAGCCAGCGTGGCATCCGGTGAAAAGTCACAGCCGATCATGATTTTTTCAAACCGCACCGATGCTGAAAACGTGGTCTCACCGGCATGGCGGGGGCCTCGCAGCACCAACAAAGGACAGTTCAGCACACGCATCAGCCGCTCTGTCACCGAGCCCAGCAGCAGCCGGCGTAATCCCGTGCGGCAGTGGCTGGTGGAGATCACCAGATCAATATCCTTTTCCCGGACGATGCGGGCGATTTCCTCGGCAATATAACCGGTGTCCACCAAGGGAACCCAATCCACGTCCTTTCCCCGCATCAGGCTTTCGAGTTGCTCCTGCGCAAAACTTAAATTCCGGTTTATCTCTTCGTCGGGATACACATAGACACCCCCATAAGGATCTGTCACCGAAGGCAGATGGACCACGTGGCAAAGATAGAGTCTGGCATTGTAGAGTTTGGCCAGGTTGATGCCATATTCCACAGTACCGATGGAAAAATCCGACAAATCGGTTGTCCAGAGCAGGTTTTTCAGGTGTATGCGCATGACAATCCCCCTTTCATGAAGTTTATGGGAAATACGGCAAAACCCTTCTCTATTTTTTCATCTTGTCTTGCATAGAAGAAATAGCCAATAATTGTGCATGGATAAGACACCCGGCGATCCGTCCTATGGGGTGGCCGAAAAACGTTTTCGTCGAAAAAACTTTCTCACTTCCTCTGCAAGGAACAGTATGATGGCAAACGGCAGGAGCAGAAGCCAGACATCCGCCCACCGGAGCTGTGGAAAAAAGCCTGATCCCCGATGAGGTATAGATAAACCAAAGGCAGAGGAGCAATTCGGTGACTATACCCAAGAGCACCATCCGGTTGCTGAACATTCCTGACTTGAATACGGATTCCGTCCGGGGCCGGCAGGCGAACACGTTGCCGATCTGCAGGACGACAATGCCAAGAAATGTCGCGGTCGAAGCCTGCCGGACGATCGGGTTGTCCATTGACAATTCTATGCCCCAGTGCCAGACGTTCCAATTGAGGACATGGAAATACGCGGATAGCACCCCCATGGTGCCTATCAGCCCGAGGAATATGTATCCCCTAAAGAGAAGTGACCGCTCGATAAGCCCTTTTGTCAGAGGCCGCGGCGGTTGTTTCATGACTGCGGCCTCTGGTCCCTCAACACCTCTGCAGCCGCCGGCATTGGCAAGATGAATGGCGTAACGCGCTGCAACTTCGGAATTCAGGTGCTCGTCAAGGGTTGCCAGGATTTTTTTATACATGGTTCCAATGCTGTCCAGAATAAACAAGTATTCGAAATGGTGATGGTCCCAAAAACTGGACAGTACCAGCTCTGAGTCAGCCTAAATTGAATGGATTTGATCATGAGCAGGCGACGCAAGAGCTACTCGCCCCAGTTCAAAGCCAAGGTAGCCTTGGCGGCCTTGAAAAACGATGAGCCGATCGCTGAACTTGTCGCCCGCTTTGAGG
>JBJKSK010000510.1:0-4103 GCA_046704125.1 Desulfobacterales bacterium
ACCAGTTGGTTGGTGCGCACCCCTTCCAGCGCGGCCATGTCCTCGATTCTGGCAGCCCACGTCGAACCGGCAACCAGCACCAGGAAAAACATGGCCAGAATCATCTTTTTGATCGTGTTTTGCAGCATTTCTGTATTCCTTGAAAAATCAGCCAGTGCCCTAAGTCCGCACCCTTGGAATCCTGTCAAAAAGACAAGAAATCGTTCCAGAAATTTCACAACTGGCTTCCCCCTACAGCCTGATAGACTTACAGCCTTGCGGGCATACCCGCCTTAGGCGATAGTAGATATCTAAAAAGGCCATATCTTATCCAGCACCCGCATTAAAAAGCCCGGCTGCAGTTGATCGCCCAGGGATCCCTTGCCATAATACTCGATGTGGGCATCGGCGATGTAAGTGGATTGGATTCGGTTGTCCTGCCCGATATCGTCTGGCCGGATGATGCCGGAAACCCGGATGTACTGCACCTCGTTGTTGACCTTGGTTTCCCGCTCGCCGTAGATGACCAGGTCTCCGTTTGGAAGCACTTGGGTGACCCTGGCGCCGATGGATGCCGTGACCGTGCCGCTGCGGTCGGTGGAGCCTTGTGCCTGATATTTCTTGCTGAGATTGGCCGAAAGAAGGTCGTTGTTTGATCCCTGGTTCAAATTTTTTCCCAATAAATTCGGGATTCCGGCTTCCAGGGTCGAGGTCCGGTTGGCCGTGGTGTCGGCAGTGGCCGAGGAGGAGTTGTTTTCCACGATGTCTACAGTCACCGTATCTCCCACATGGCGCGCCCGCTGGTCCAAAAACAGCACCGGTGCCGACGGGGTCCACAGCGACCCTTCGGCTGGCGCCGGCAGGTTCAGCATGGATTGGGAAACTTTAACCTGCTTGCCCGGTACGGGTATCGCGGGCCCCGGGTGCGGGGTGGTGGCACATCCGGTGAACAGCACCAGAAACAGCGTCCAAATCCACGGCAACCGTTTTTTTCTCGAAGATCGAGCCATGAGACATTCTCCTGTCAAAAAACCACCGTCACGATGCCAGGGCCAGTGACGGTGCCCACCAACAGCTTTTTCGTGTCGGAATTGACCACCTGAACCTGCGCCCCGGCCGCGCCCTGCGCCCTGGCGATGCCGATCGTGGAAAAGTGGATATCGCCAAGTTGAGCCACGATTTTCACCCGCTGTCCCCTGAGGACCAGGCACCGCGATTCCAGGAGCCGGTCCCACAGGGGGGATCCTTTTTCAATAAGCTGGCGCGCCTGCTTTCCTAGGGCCGATTGCACGTTGGTGATCAAGCCGTCCGATAGCCGGGAAATATTGATCCGGCGGATGGCAATATCTCCCGGTGAAAGGACGTGGCCCTCTGGAATCGAGTGCGCGGCGCATATCACGTTTTCGAATCGATCCATCCAGGCCTCGAGCAGCAAGCGACAAACGGTTTTCCCATGGATCAGGACAGCCACCCGAAGGTAGACCTGCGCCTTGAGGGTCTTGGGTTCCGGCGCAACAATCTCAAAGTGCATAGTCCCGGGTGGGATTCCCAATTCCCCGAACACGCGAAATTGGCTGAGTCGAAACCAGTCGTTCCCCAGACGTTTGCGCATGTAGCGCGCCATCAAGTTTTTCAGCGTTTTGGAAGACAGTTTCTGAACGGCTCCGCGAAGGGTGACCAGCACTGGAACACGGATCGCAACGCCGGCCGCCGCGCTGCAGCGGGTGCGAATCAAAGTTGAAATCCAGCTTCCCTCCAAGTGTTTTTCGTAACCGGGAAGCGGCGCCCGGCCCAGCGGGATACGTTCCAGCTGGGACTTCAGGTTTGGCGAAGCCTCAATTTCGGCAATCTGGCCCAATCGGATCTGACCTTGGGAAACCACGGAGTCGGTCCGGACCGACACTACCGGTGCCGGCGCTTTTTTCAACGCCCAGGCTGCATGAATCGGCCCGAAGGCGACAAACGCCACGACCAGGCACTGGATCCAAGACCTCATGCCGGAAAGCCTGCGCCTCATGGGGTTCACTTGGGTTTCAAGTGGTTTCATTTCACTGTGGCCCGCTTACTGTTTAATGTTATTGGCATCCTGGAGCATGGTGTCGGCCGTCTGGATGGTTTTGGAGTCGGCCTCGTAGGCGCGCTGTCCCGCGATCATGTTCACAATTTCCTGCACCACGCTTACGTTGGACATCTCCAGATAGCCGCTTGAAATGGTGCCGAAATTATCGGTGCCCGGCGTTCCCTCGATGGCATCTCCGGAACCGGGGGTGGGACTGAACAGATTGCGTCCCTCGGCATATAAGCCCGCGGGATTGACGAAGTTATAGAGCTCGAGCTGTGCCGACATCAGCTCCTTGTTGTTTGAATCGTAGGCGGTGAGCATGCCGTTTGACTGAATGGAAACCGTAGCGGCGTTCGATGGAATAGCCGTTTCCGGCTGCAGCCGGTCTCCATCCTGGTCCGTGATGTAACCCTGGCTGTCGAGCATGAAGTCCCCCGCACGGGTATAAAGGGTCCGATCACCGCTGATCACCTGGAAAAAACCGTTTCCCTCGATGGCCATGTCGAGGTTGTTTCCTGTCTGGACATAATTGCCTTGAGTAAAAATTTTTTGCACCCCGGCGAGCTTGACTCCCATTCCCAGCTGAATTCCGGTGGGCACCTGCCCCCCTGCCGGCGTGGTGTCGCCTGCCACCTGGAGGGTCTGGTACATCAGGTCCTGGAAATTGGCCCGGCTCTTTTTAAAGCCCGGGGTATTGGCGTTGGCCAAGTTATTTGAGATCACATCGATGATATTCTGTTGGGCTTCCATTCCTGTGGCCGCGGCCCAGAGTCCTCGCATCATGATCCGATACCTCCTTTAATCTGTAAATGGTGCCTTACGAGCTTTGAACGAGCCCGACATTGTTGATCACGTTGGTATTTGTCTCGTTAAAAGACTGAATGACTTTCTGATAGGCCTCAAACAGGCGCTGGGTTTCCACCATTTGGCTCATCTCCATCACCACCGATATATTGGGCATTTCCAATTCCCCCTGGTGCACGGTGGCGCTTGTGGCCGGAAGGGCGTCTGTATCCGGTCCGTTGTAGACAAACAGCGAATTGCCCTGTTTGCTTAATTTCTGAAGGTCGGCGAAGGTGACCAGCTTCAATCGGTCAATCACCGTCCCGTCCACTTGGATATTCCCGTCCTGGCTGATTTCCACATCGGAGCTCTCGGCGATTTTGCTCCCCTGACCGGTAATGGAAATCGGGCCACCGTCTCCCATGACGGGAAAGCCCTCCTGGGTCACGAGTCCTCCGTCGGAATTCAGACTGAAGTTGCCGTTTCGGGTGTAACGGATTCCCTGTGGGGTCAAGACTTCGAAAAAGCCCTTGCCTTCAATGGCGACATCCAACTTGTTTCCCGTGTTTCGAAACGGCCCCTGGGAGAAATCGATGGTCCGGGTGGCTTTGAGGGTATCGTTAAAGCTGAGAATATCGCCCTTAAAGCCAACCGTATTGGCATTGGCCAGGTTATTAGCGATCATGTCGAGTTTTAGTTCCTGTCTCAAGCCAGCCTGAACAGGGCGTGTCATTTCAAGCAACATGGGATTTGGACTCCAAATGGGTTCTGTCCGGGTTCGATTCAGACGCTCGCGGTTTTCAAGTCGTGATCAGTTTTTTCTTCCGGCAACAGCAGATGCAATATAAATGCCATAGGGTAAAATCGGATGGGCAGGGAATACGGGAGTCCGGACAACGGAAAAATATGCCTAACGCGGTGCTTTTTTCCTATTGAGGGAATATACAAAGGCCAGCAGCTCGGCCACGACGGCGTAAACACCGGTAGGGATCTCCGCCTCGATGTCAAGTTTGGAGAGCACCTCCACCAGATCCGGATCGTCTTTGACGGGGATGCCGTATTGCCGGGCGATTTCGATGATCTTTTCGGCCACCGGCCCAACTCCCTTGGCGGCCACCTTGGGGGCGGTGTCGGTTCCGGGCAGATATCGAAGGGCCACGGCCTTTTTGCGGTTTTTTTTCACGTCTGGGACCTTATTATCACGATGGACATGACTCAGATGACGACATTGAAACCCGCCGCGCGGGTGGCCAGCACAGAATCCATCAAGGCTGTTTCA
>JBJKSK010000511.1:0-3828 GCA_046704125.1 Desulfobacterales bacterium
CGCATACACCGCGCTGGGGCCCCTCACCGAAGGGGTCGATGCGGCACGGACCCATGACACAGATCCGGCAGCTAAGCCCCATCTCGCAGTAGCCGCAATTGGGCTGCTGGGATTCGAAACGGTCCCAGACCGTTTCGATGCCGTCTCTCTGGGCTTTCTTGAGCAACAACTGTCCGTCCTGGGTGGTAGTACGATCAGAGAACTTGCTCATCGTCATCTCCTTATTTATAGGCTATAAGCGGTCAGCCTGCCTGAGTCGTCATGTTTTTTTCTGAACTCGAAACCGCTTTTCTCAACCTGCATGGCCTCGAAGCAGCGCGGCCTGGGCGCGCTTGATCCCCTGGAGCAGGGCGACACCGGCGGGCAGATCAATGGATGCCCCCTCGCCGGACACGGTCCGGGCCACGGCGTCGGTTCGCCGCTTCATGGCCGCATCCAGCGTCTCGAAGGTCAGCGCACCGGACTTGCACACGTCCACGCAAGCCGGAATCAACCCCTGTTGCTGACGCTGCAGGCAGTTGTCGCATTTGACGGCGACCACCTTATGGGCCGGAGCCAGATAGTCTTCATGGTAGCGGATCACCCCGAAAGGGCAGGCCATGGCACAGGAGGCGCAGTTGATGCAACGGTTGGCATCAATGAGCACCGTGTTGGTCTTTGCATCCCGGGCAATGGCCCCAGGCAGGCATGCCAGCAGGCAAGGAGCCGGGTCGCAGTGCCGGCATCGGTTGGGAAAACCTTCGGCGAAAATCCCGGCCCCCACGTGGACCCGGGGTCTGGGTCGGGGCGTTTCCAAAGAGGCGGGAAACAGATCCCGGCTTTTTGAGTGGGCCGTGGCGCAGGCGGCCATGCACTGCATGCAGCCCACGCAACGTTGGGGATGGACCACGACACTTTTCATAAGCCCTCCTCGATATTTATCAAGGTTCTGTAATTCAAGCCCGGTTCCAGCAGCCTGGCTTTTCCAACGGAAACGGGAATTTCGTTTTGAATCAAGGCCACCAGCAGCCCGCCCTGCTCGATGGCGTTCACCAGCACCATCCCCACCAGGCGGTCTGAACGGAAGACAAGCTTGCGATAGGTACGCCTCCTGGAATCGGCCTCGATAATCGTCTCGCAGCCCGGCTCATCCGGGGCATTGACCACGCCGGCGCTCATCACGTCCGTGTCAAAGACACGAATCACGTTTCGACCCAGGCTTCCCCGGTAGGGGACCCGGCAGCGGGCCATGTTCAACCCGGCCATCCGGCCCTGGATAACCGCTTCCGGCCAGATGGCATTGACCCATGGGGTCTTTCGAGAGACATCGACGGACTCGGCCACGTCTCCGGCGGCATAGACAGCCGGTGCCGAGGTCTGCATGTAATCGTTTACGACAATGCCCAGATCCACCTGGATCTGGGCCCGGGGCACAAAGGAAAGCGCGGGAAGCACACCCTTTCCGATCACCACCATATCGCAGGCCAGAGTGGAGCCATCGGACAGGTGGGCGTGCTGCACACAACCATTTCCCTCAAAAGCCACGACCTCTTTTTGCACCTGAACGTGGAGCCCGTGACGCATCAATTCGTCCAGCACCATGGCGCCCGCGCCGGCATCGACTTGCATGGAAAGCGGGTACCCTGAACCGATGAGCATGGTCACGGCAATACCCCGGCGCAGCAACCCGTAAGCGGCTTTAAAGCCCACCAGGCCGCCGCCGAGCACCAGCGCACGCGAAACGCCAGGCAGCACCTCCAGCATGCGGCGCACATGGTCCTGGGTACGCATGTAAAAAATATTTTTCAGGGAAAGCCCCTCTGCCCGGATGGGCCTGGGATCGGCGCCTGTGGCAATCAGCAGCCGATCATAGGAAACGGTTTTACCTCCGGCCACTGTCAGACTGCAGCCATTGGCATCCAGGGCGGTAACGCGGTCTCCCAGCATCGGATGGATGCCCAGGGCATCGTAAAACAGCTTGGAGCGGATCGGCAGCCGGTCATGGGAAAGGCTGCCTTCCAGGACCATACTGATCATGGGCCGGCAATAGGGAGAAAAGGTCTCGTCACCGATTAACGTGATCTCACCCCGGGGATCGTTTCCGCGGATCGCTTCGGCCGCAGATACCCCGGCCACGCCATTTCCGATGATGACATAGTGCATCGTGTCCTCCTTGGGATGGGCGTCTTTCAGGCATGCAGCGAGAGAAAATGGGTTTGCAATCGGTTCGGGAATTGCAGTAACATACGCAGGTCGATTTTTATCCTATACCCCGCTAAACCCGGATGTCAAGAAAGACCCAGAGGAGTGGCGCATGCAAACCCATCACGAAAACGGCTACGGCTGGCGGGCCGACTCGGGCATATCCCTGCACGACAAAATCCGGGCGGATCTCAAGACCGCCATGATGCAAAAAGACAACGCCACCCGGGATGCCCTGCGGCTCATCATGTCGGAATTTCCCAAGCTGACGGTGCCCATTGTCTTGGAATCCGGGAAGAAATCTTTTCGCCTGAAGAAGCCCGAAGAAATCACCGACCAAGACATTCTGGACTTGATACGAAACCTGGCCAAATCGGAACGTACCGTGCTGGAAATCAAAAAAGAGAGTCACTCGCCCTTTCTCACCACCATGGAGCGCTACCTGCCTCAGATGGCTTCCCGGGATCAAATCGTTTCCTGGATCGAGGCCAACGTCGACTTTTCCGTTTTCAAGTCGCCGATGCAGGCCATGGGCACCATCATGAAACAATTCGGGAAATTGGCCGATGGAAATCTCGTCAAAGACATTCTCAAGGCACGCCAGGGGTAATGGCCGCCATAACGGGCACGGACATAGGCGACCGTTTCGCTTGGGTCAAGACGCCCGGTTTCCGTGCCGCCATTTTTCGTCCTTGACACGCAAACGCCTATTCTCTATTAGAATGATTTCAAAATAAGGAGTGTTTCCTTTAAAGCCGGATTTCCAGACCTTATGAATTTAGAAAATCAAGTGTTGCCTCCGGTGCGACTCAAAGGAGTGGGGGATAGTCTTTGGGTCACCATCGACCCGAACCATCCGGTGGAATTTCTCCAAAAAGAGCTCACCAAGATATTCGAACGGCTCAGTCATTTGGCCATCAACGCCCGCGTAATCCTTGATGTGGGCCAGGAAAATGACTGCGATCCCCTGATTCAGCAACTCGGCAACTTTCTAAAAGCGACCTACGACGTCGGCACCGTATCCAAACCCCCCGCCAAGCCATCGATTTCCGAACAGCGGCTCCGGGAACGGGACATGTCAAGGGGTTGGCACACCTATCGCAGCGAGGTGCTCATGCTCTCGGGCCGCGTACGATCCGGCCAGAAGGTCGACGCCAGAAAGCATTTGCTGATCATGGGGGATGTCAACCCGGGAGCCGAGGTGTGGGCCGGAGGCGACATCATCGTCATGGGAAGTCTGTGCGGTACCGCCGTCGCCGGGCAGCCGGAAAACGAAGAGGCCATCGTTTTGGCACTGGATTTTCGACCCACCCAGGTTCAAATCGGTGGCTTGGTTGCCGCCGGCGTCCCAGAGCCGCAGGAATCCGGCGCCGAATTCGCTCACGTGGAAAACGGGGCCATCGTCGTGGAAGACTATCTCAAAGCCAAACCTTTTGCCCGTCTGCCGTGGCCGATTTTGAGGTAAAGGACCATCCGGTCGCGACAGAACCGGATGAAACGTTTTATTGGGTTCGATTTCGAACAGTTTAAAGGCATGGAGGTCATGGGGCTGGTCTCCACGCTAGATGCTGCATGCCCCAGGCTTTTTTGAACAGAGGTGTAGATTGGAAGGAAGAATCATCGTCATCACATCGGGCAAAGGGGGGG
>JBJKSK010000512.1:0-5062 GCA_046704125.1 Desulfobacterales bacterium
TTCAGCCTGCCTGCGGTCGTGGTGCTGGCGATGGTCGTGATGGTCTACTTCATTGGGGGCTGTTTCATGGACTCGCTGGCCCTCGTGATGCTGACCGTTCCGATCTTCTATCCGCTCATCGTCACCCATCTGGGGTATGATCCGATCTGGTTCGGCATCATCATCGTGATGGTCACCGAAATGGGCGTGATCACCCCGCCTGTGGGCATCAATGTCTACGTCGTCTACGGGGTGGCCAAAAGCCTGCCCGGCGGCATCCCGCTGGAATCCATTTTCAAGGGCATCGCACCGTTTATGATCGCGGTTCTAGTGGGAGTGATCATCATGACGATTTTTCCGCAGTTGATCCTGTATCTGCCGAATCTGATGTATTGATGAGCTTAGCTGGGCTCCCATGACAAAGCAAGCCACCGCAGTTCTGGTCGCAGGCTTTTTGACGGTTTCAATCGCTTATGCGATTCGTTACAGCTATGGGATGCTGCTTCCCGAGATGCTTCCGGCGCTAAAAATCTCGAAAACCCAGGCCGGCATCATCTACGCGTCCTATTTTCTGGCTTATACCCTCTGTTCCCCGATTCTGGGCCTGCTATCGGATCGTTATAACGTCCGGATCCTGCTCACGGTCTTCACCGGGCTTCTGGCCACCGGCGCGGGGCTCATGGCCGTTTCCTCTTCCGTGCTTGCCGCCAGCATCTGCTTTACCATCGCCGGCATCGGCCATTCGGCCTGCTGGGCGCCGGTGGTGGCCCTGGTCCAGAAATCAGTCGACGACAAACGCCGGGGGACCATGCTGGCCATCGCCACCATGGGAAGCGGTGTCGGGATCACCCTCTGGAGCCTGGCGCTGCCTTCCATCGTGGGGCACTGGAGTTGGAAAGCCGGGTGGATCGGGCTGGGAATCATCGGATGGTGCGTGGCGGGCGCCAATTTCCTGCTGGTTCGAAATCCGGCCCAAGGCCGGCAGCTGGCGCCGCCATCGTGGTCCAGCGTCGTCCGGGACTACGGGCAGCTGTTACGCCAGCCCCGCCTGTGGCATATCGGAATGGCTTATCTGTTGGTGGGGTTCACCGTATTGGTCCCCTATACCTTTTTAAGCGCCTATGCCAAGCAATCGCTCGGATTTCCATATGCCTTTGCCACCCGGCTGATCACCGTGATGGCCGCTTGCGGCATGGCCGGCAAACTGGTCCTGGGGATGCTTTCCGATACGGCGGGCCGGGTTCGGGTGATGATGCTCTGCAGCTTGGCGATGGGAACGGGGTCTCTGGCCATGGCCTATAGCCCTCACCCGTGGATGCTTTATGGCGCGGCCGGAACTTTTGGGGTCGGCTTCGGCGCCGTATGGCCCGTTTACGCGGCAGCCGCCCCCGACTTTTTCCCCACGCAACTGGCCGGAAGCGTCATCGGCCTGTGGACGCTGTTTTTAGGAGTGGGATCGATTCTGTCTCCAGTGGTCTGCGGCTGGACCATCGATTGCACCGGCGGCTACACATGGGCCTTTGTGCTGGGGCTGATCAGCGCCATGGGCTCTTGCATGTTTCTGATACCGGTGGCGCGAACTCCCGCCGTTGCCCGGGCAAATGCCTGAACCGAAAGGTTGTCGATTCACCATTAACGATCTTTTCAGGGGTTCCCATGCAGGATTCAACGGCTGAATGCCCAATGCCCGAAACCTTTCGCGCCAGAATCTCCGTCCCCCTTTTTCTGGCCTGCCTGCTGTATGTGGGTTTTGTGTCCCGGGTGATCTTTGCGCCGCTGATGCCGGCCATCGAACAGGACCTGGGCATCGATTATAGCCAGGCCGGATCGCTTTTTCTGATGATTTCCCTGGGCTACCTGCTGGCCCCCTTTTGCTCCGGACTGATCACCTCCAGAATCAATCACCGGGGTGCGCTCATCGCATCGGCATGGGTGATCGGCCTGGCCCTGATTCCCTTCAGCCTGGTCCACCGCCTGTGGATCGTGCGCCTGCTGTTGATGTTCATCGGCCTGGCAGCCGGGCTGCACCTGCCCTCGGCCATTGCCACCATCACCGGGGAAATCCGCAAGGATGACTGGGGCAAGGCGCTTGGTGTTCATCAGGCGGCCCCGCCGCTGAGTTTTGTGTCCGCACCGCTGATTGCCGCCGGGCTGATGAGATGGTTTTCCTGGCGCATCGTCTTGCTGCTGATGGCCATCATCGCCCTGGCCCTGGCCCTGGCTTACACCCTGAAGGGAACAGGAGGCGATTTTCCCGGAAAGCCTCCCAGCCCGAAAAACGTCAAAACCCTTTTGGCCACGCCATCTTTTTACATCATGGTCCTTCTCTTGGCCATGGCCATGGGTGGAAACGCCGGCATCTACGCCATGCTTCCGCTTTTTCTCATCCACGAACGCGGCATGGATCTGACCTGGGCCAACACGCTCATCGGCCTGTCCCAGGTCTCTGGCCTTCTTGTGGTTTTCATGGGCGGCTGGATCACCGACAAGGTGGGGCAAAAACCCACCCTGGCCGCTGCTTTGGCGGCGGCGGGGATCTGCACCCTGCTGCTGGGCACCGTGAAGGGGGACTGGCTGGTGGCCGTCATTTTCATTCAGCCGGCGCTGCTGTCTTCATTTTTTCCGGCCGGCTTTGCCGCCATGACCCGGATCGCACCGCCGGACCTGCGCAGTGTGACCAGCGCGCTGTGCCCTCCCCTGGCGTTTCTGATCGGAGGCGGGGTACTTCCCACCGTCATCGGCTATCTGGGACAGACCTATACCTTTTCTGCCGGCATCCTGCTTGCCGGGGCATTCATGTTAGTCGGCCCCATACTGACCTGCTTTCTCCGGCTGGGCCAATACGACAGCCAGGCGGGGTGCTGATTCCGGGCCTGAGGCCCTAAAAGCCGCGGTCCTGACGCCCGATGCAGGCCGATCACCGAGAAAAGGTTGACAGACGGTTTATAATATGTAAAATTGCATGTAAATTTAGCCATCCCCTTTTCGCGCATGGGTCTCGGGCCAAAGAGGATTGGCCGGTTTGGGGTACGAATTTCAAGGAGAGGAGACATTTTTTGATGAAACCCATCAAGACAAAAGACAAGACCGTTTTGAGATCCCTTGGCCTCGGCGGCTATTTCGGCGGGGGTGCCGAGGGGATGGTGGATGTCAAAAATGGCCGGATCGTGCGGGTCCGGCCCATGAAATATGGGTGGAAATACAAAAAAGAGGAAGTCCGGCAGTGGGGAATCAAGCGCAACGGGAAAACCATCGAGCCAAGCTGGAAATCCTTACCGGGGCCGTTTTCCCTGGCCTACAAAAAAAGAGTCTATTCGCCCAACCGGATCAAATACCCTTTGAAACGCGTGGACTGGGACCCAAACGGGGAGCGCAACCCGCAAAACCGCGGGGTGAGCAAATACGTCCGCATCTCCTGGGATGAGGCCAGCGAGATCATCGCCGCCGAAATCAAACGCATCCACGACACATACGGCCCCTACGCCATCTTGCTGCAAGCCGACGGCCACGGCGAGTGCAAGACGATCAACACCCCTCATGGCCATCCCGGGGTGCTGCTGGATCGTCTGGGCGGCTTTACCCTCCAGGTGCGAAACCCCGACAGCTGGGAGGGCTGGTACTGGGGCGCCAAGCATGTCTGGGGACAGGGCGCCCAGGGCATCATGTACCCGGCGGCCAATATCGTCAAAGACACCACGGAACATGCCGACATGGTGCTGTTCTGGGGATGCGACCCCGAGACCACACCCTGGGGCTTTACCGGCCAGTTTGCCAGCCGGCTGTGCTATTTCTGGAGCGAAGTGGGCATCAAGCAGGTCTACATCTGCCCGGATCTCAACTACGGCGCCGCGGTTCACGCCGACAAATGGATCCCGGTGCTGCCAAACACCGATGCGGCCCTGCAGCTGGCCATCATCTATATGTGGATCACCGAAGACACCTACGACAAGGACTACGTCGCCACCCACGTGGTGGGCATGGACAAGGTCGCCGACTATGTACTGGGAAAAGAAGACGGAATCGCCAAAACCCCGGAATGGGCCTCCAAAAAATGCGGGGTTCCCGAATGGACCATCAAGGCCCTCGCGCGGGAATTTGCCGCCAAAACCACCTCGATTGCCCATTACTTCGGCGGCGGTTTTGTCCGGGGGCCGTTTTCCCACGAATCGGGACGCCTGGAGTGTATTTTGCTGGGCATGCAGGGGCTTGGCGGCCCGGGCGTTCACCAGCACCAGTTGACCTATTTCGGCATGCCGCGCGCCGAAGGCCTGTCCGGGACCTTTTTCTGGAACCCGGAGATCGAGGAGCGCATTTCCATGCCGGTGATGTCGTCTGTGACCGCCTGGCAGCAGCAGGTCATCCCCAAGACCCTGATCCAGAAGGCCATCTTAACCGATGAACCCATCACCTTTTTCGGCACCGGGGCCCAAAACGCCCTGGTGCAGGACCAGTTTACCAGACACATTTTCCCCATTGAAAAAAAGGACGGGGGAAGCGCCCTGCACATGATCTGGACCGACAGCCCATGCCGGATCACCTGCTGGAACTTCGGCAATGAAACCGAGCTGGCGATGCGAAGCCCCAAGATCGAGTGCATCGTCGCCCAGCACCCCTGGCTGGAAAACGACTGCATCTATGCCGATATCATTTTGCCGGCCAACACGTTCATGGAAGTCGACGACATCCTGACCAACATCCGCCAGGGCACCCAGCAGCCCAACATCATGATCGCGGAAAAGGCCATCGAACCGGTGGGAGAATCCAAGAGCGATTTTGAAATCGTGCTGGAAGTGGGCAAAAAACTCGGCATGGAACAGATTCTGACCGAGGGGCTGACCATTGCCGACATGCAAAAAAAGATCTGGGAGTACATGGGCGGGGAAAAGCTCGTCACCTGGGAGCAGCTCGAAGAAAAACAATACTGGATGTATAACACCGCCCCGGACTGGGAAGAAGACCCCCCCGGGCTGCGGCGCTTCTACGAGGATCCCGAGAAAAACCCCCTGGGCACCCCGTCGGGGAAACTGGAGTTTTACTCCGAAGCCCTGGCCACGGCCTTTCCCGACGACCAGGAACGCAGTCC
>JBJKSK010000513.1:0-3111 GCA_046704125.1 Desulfobacterales bacterium
CCCACCGGGGCCATCGTCCTGAAGCATTTCACGGATCGGGAGATTCTAAGCCAGATCGATGCCCTGATCCCCGAATCCATCGACGCAATATGACACCCAAGGAGATCGTAAAACATGAGTAAAGGGCAGATGTTCACCCCCAAAATCATCGGTTTGGTCTGTCACTGGTGAGTATACGGGGCGGCTGACCTAGCTGGAGTTTCCAGACTACAATACTCGACCAATATGCGGTTGGTGCGCTTGATGTGCTCGGGCCGGGTGGATTTGGCCCACATCCTGCGGGCCTTTGTCAATGGCGCCGATGGCGTCTTTATCGGCGGATGCCGGCTGGGAGAATGCAATTACGTAACCCACGGCAATTACCATGCCCTGAACCTGACCCTGCTTGTCAAAAGGATCTTTGAACATATCGGCTTGAATCCCCGGCGGCTGCATATTGCATTCATGTCCGGCGGAGAGGGGAATCTGTTTGCCGCCGTGGTGGACGATTTTTCGAAAACCATTAAAGCGCTTGGCCCAATCGGACAAAGCGATAAGATTGCTCCTGAAACGCTTGGGGAGGCCATCGCCGAGGTCAACCGGCTGATCCCCTATATCAAGATTGAAAAACACGCCAAGCTCACCGCCCGTCTGGAGCAAGAAAGCGATTACGAAAACCATTTCAGCCTTGAGGAGATCAAGAGACTTTTTAGCGAGGTGCCTTCGTATTATATCGATCCGGAAAAATGCCAGGCGTGCATGCTCTGCGCCCGGAATTGTCCGGTGGAGGCCATCGACGGCGGCAAGGGCCTGGTTCATGTCATCGATCAGGACAAGTGCATCAAGTGCGGCACCTGCCTGAATGTCTGCCCGTCCAAGTTTGGAGCGGTCACCAAGACGCTCGACCCGGTACCGCCGCCGCCTTCCGCGGAACAACGAACGGTGCTCCGAAAGGGCGGTGGAGAAAAACACGTCGGCTGAAAGCGCCCTCCCGTGACCGGCGACACCTTTTCAAAATTCCAGAATCAAAGGAAGATGACATTATGGAGCTTACCCATCATCGGTTCATGAAGGAAAACGGCATTGCCCGAATTACCCTCAACCGTCCAAAGCACAATGTGTTGAACATGGACATGATGCAGGAGTTGACCGCTCTATTGGCGGATCTGAACGCGGATGCCGAGGTTAAATGCGTGGTGATCGCCGCCCAGGGGAACAGTTGGTGCGCCGGTGTGGAAGTCCTGGATCACACGCCGGAACGGGCACCGGACATGATTCGGATCTTCGACGCGATGCTCAGGCAGGTTCAAGACCTTGCCGTTCCCTCGATCGCCGCCGTCAACGGCGCTTGTCTGGGCGGAGGAATGGAGCTTGCCATTGCCTGCGATATGGTGGTCGCCGCCAGATCGGCCGTATTCGGTCAGCCGGAGATCAAGCTGGGTTTTTTCCCGCCCTACGCCGCGGTCCGTCTGCCTCGGCTGGTAGGACCGTCGCGGGCGATCGAGATCTGCACGACCGGAAGACGTTACAGCGCAGAGGCCATGCAACAGATGGGAATTGTCTGCGAGGTTTTTGACAATGACGCCCTTGAAGAAGGGTTGACCCAATTGACCAAGGAAATTCAACACGCCAGTCCGCTGATTCTCCGGCTCAACAAAAAGGCGGTCACCCAGCACGTGGCGATGGCACTTCCCGACGCGATGGACAGTGTCAACGATATGTTTCTCAACCAGTTGATGAAAACCGAAGACACCCTCGAAGGCATCAAAAGTTTTGAAGAAAAACGGCGTCCCGACTGGAAAAACCGGTGAACGTGTACACCCCCCAGATGACCGATGCCGGCGTGCGGCCCACGCATACCGTTTCTGTGAAAAATGAAAAGGGTCAGGTAAAAGAAGTCGAAATCGCCGGCGAATTGCCGCTTACGATCTTTGTCGATGACCATGAAATCGTCACCTTGATGACGCTGGGCAGCCACCCGGAGGAGCTTGCGCTGGGGTATCTGCGCAACCAGCGGCTGATCGGACAGATCGAAGCCATCCAATCGGTTCGGGTTGACTGGCAGACGGAGTCCGTGCACATACAGACCAAAGACGGGATCGGCGGGCAGCTGCGGGAAAAGCTCACCGGGCGGACCGTGACCACCGGCTGCGGCCAGGGAACGATCTTTAGCTGCACGATCGATGGGCTCTATGATACGCAGTTACAACCCATTTCCCTGCGCCAATCGCAGCTGGCCCGGCTGATGGCATCGCTTGCCACATATAACCAGATTTACAAATCCGCCGGCGCCGTGCACGGCTGTGCGCTGTGCAGCACCGAAAAAGTCGAGATATTCGTGGAAGATGTCGGTCGCCACAACGCCGCCGATATCATCGCCGGGAAAATGTGGCTTGACCGGATAACCGGCCGGGACAAAATCTTTTACAGCACCGGCCGTCTCACTTCTGAAATTGTCATGAAGGCGGCCCTGATGGAAATTCCGGCCATCATCTCCAGGTCCGGCATCACCTACATGGGGCTGAATCTTGCCCAGGATCTCGGCATGATCATGATCGCCCGCATAAAGGCCGATCGATTTCTCATTTATAATGGAGAAGAACATTTCATTTATGATTCGGAATTACCGTGAACATCAAAAAAGATAAGGAGTCGTGGTTATGGGAACAATGATATCCTGGCAGATGGTCAAGCCCAATGAACCGCTCAACCGTGTGGAAGCCCCCCTTCCGGAGCCGAAGGCCGGGGAAGTGCTGCTCAAAGTCAGCGGTTGCGGGGTGTGCCACACGGATTTGGGTTTCTTCTATGACGGTGTTCCCATCAAATCGGCCCTGCCGCTGACCCTGGGACATGAAATCAGCGGTGTTGTCCAGGCGACCGGCCCGGGTGCCGAAGACTGGACGGGGTGTGCCGCCGTCGTGCCCGCGGTGATGCCTTGCGGCGAATGCGCCGAGTGTAAAGAAGGACGCGGCAACATCTGCATGGCCCAGAAGATGCCCGGCAACGATATCCAGGGGGGATTTTCCACCCATATCGTCGTTCCCGCCAAGCAGTTGTGCAACGTGCCGGTTGATAAGGACATGAAACCCCTCGGCAAGACGGACATCAGCCTGGAAGAACTTTCGGTGGTCG
>JBJKSK010000514.1:0-8514 GCA_046704125.1 Desulfobacterales bacterium
AGACCCTGGATTTCCCCCGGGCCTCCGGCCCGGAGCTGAATGCGGCCATCGAGGCCCAGCTGGAGCGCTATGCCATTGATTGCAATTGGATTCAGGCCGTCTCGGATATCGTCACCCGGGTACTGGACACCGATTTGAATGGCAGCGGGCTTTGTCTGCGAAACATCCACGCCGATAACCGGCTCGACGAAATGGAGTTTCACTTCCCCATAGCGGGGCTGGATCCCTCCGGGCTCTGCTCGGTGCTGGCCGGTTTTTCCGCCTATCGCCGTGCCGGCGAATGCCTGGAGTTTGATCCGGTCCAGGGGCTGATGAAAGGATTCGTCGACCTGATTTTTCGCCACCAGGGCCGCTTTTATATCGTCGACTACAAGTCAAACCATTTGGGGGATCGATTCGAAGACTACGGGCCCGAGGCGCTGCGGCGTGCCATGGCCGCCCACCGCTACGACCTGCAGTACCTGATCTACGCGGTCGCGCTTCACCGGTACTTGAGCGCCAGGGGCTCCGGCTACAGCTATCCGGAGCATTTCGGCGGGGTGTATTATCTTTTCCTGCGGGGCATGCACCCGGACCGGGGACCTTCTTCCGGCGTATTTTACGATCGCCCGGAAACGGCGCTCATCGGCGCCTTGGACAGCCTGTTCGCCGGAAGGGGCAGGAAATAGCCGAAGCCAGGTTCGTTTTTTTGAAAGTAAGGTTGAATGCTTCTCGATACACTGAAAACATTGGCCGAAGATAACGTCCTGCGCGATCTGGACTGGCAGTTTGCCCGCTGGATCGGACAGCTTTCCGGTGATACGGATCCGTCCGTAATGCTGGCCGCCGCCTTGGTCAGCCACCGGGTCAGCCAGGGTGATGCCTGCGTGGATCTTTCCACCGAGGCTGGAACGGGAGTGTTTGCAGGAACCGATTCCGGGCCTGTCGCTCCGGATCTGGCCACATGGATGTCTGTGCTGCATGCTTCTCCAGCCGTCGCCCAAGCCGGCGGGGGACGTCCTTTGGTGCTCGATGGCCAAAGACTGTACCTGGCCCGCTACTGGCATTTTGAAAAGACCTTGGCCGATGCCATTCTCCGGTTGGCCCATGCCCCGGTGGACATGGATGGCAAGCGGCTGGAATCGGCTCTAAATGCGCTGTTTCCGGAAGAACCGGCCGGGGAGGTCAACGGACAGCGGGTGGCCGCCGCCATGGCGGCATTGCACCGGCTGTGCATCATCTCCGGGGGACCGGGCACGGGAAAGACCCACACCGTGGCCGCCATCCTGGCCCTTTTTTCGGAACTGGCCCGGCCCCAAACGCCCCGGATGATCCTTGCCGCTCCCACGGGAAAAGCCGCGGCCCGGCTCACCGAGTCGATTCGAAACGCCAGGGAGAACCTGCCGGTTGCCCCAAAGGTTCGGGCGGCGGTTCCCGCCGAGGCCATGACGCTTCACCGGTTAATCGGCGTTCGCCCCGATCGGGCCAATCCCCGCCATGGGCCGGACAACCCGCTTCACCTGGATGTGCTCATCGTGGACGAAGCCTCCATGGTCGATCTTTCCCTGATGTGCCGGGTGGTTTCGGCCCTTCCCCCGTATGCCCGGCTGATTCTGCTGGGCGACAAGGACCAGCTGGCTTCCGTGGAAGCCGGCAGCGTGTTTGCCGATCTGTGTGAAAAAGGGTCTCGGGGTTACAGTGAAGGGCTTTGCCAAACCCTGCGGCGATATGCCGGATACGCCGAGGCGCCGGACCCCAATGCCTCGGCGCTGGGAGATTGCGTGGCCCTGCTGAAAAAAAGCTACCGGTTCGACTCCCGCAGCGGCATCGGGCAGTTGGCCCGAAGCGTCAACGAAGGGTTGGATCCGCTGCCTGTCTTTGCCGAAGGCTACACGGACATCGCCCAAGGGGTGTCCACATCCCCGAACTTCTCTGCGGTTCTGGAGAAACGGGCCGTGGCCGGTTACCGGCAGTTGATGCAGGCCGACGGCCCCGGGCAGGCCTTGATGGCGCTTGAGAGTTTCAGAATTCTTTGTGCCACGCGGGAAGGGCCGGCCGGGGTTGCCGAGAGCAACCGGGGTGCGGAAAAAGCCCTTCGGACCGCAGGCCTGGTGTCCGGAGACGAGCTGTTGTACCGGGGAAGGCCGATTATGGTCACCCGAAACGACTATACCCTGGACTTGTTCAACGGGGATATCGGCGTGCTCTGGCCCGATCCGGACCAGGGGGGGCTGCGGGCCTGGTTCCAGCGGCCCGACGGGTCCCTGAAGCCGGTGGCCCCCAGCCGCTTGCCGGATCATGAAACCGCCTTTGCCATGACGGTGCACAAATCCCAGGGGTCTGAGTTCGACCGGGTGCTGCTGCTGCTGCCCGAGCGGGATGCGCGGGTGCTCACCCGGGAGATGCTCTACACGGGGATCACCCGGGCCCGATCGCACATCGAGATCTGGGGACCTTCCGCCCTGATCCGCACTGCTGCCGCCCGTGCGGCCAAGCGCACATCCGGGCTTGCCGACCGGTTATGGAACCGGTATTAATTGAAAGCAATTCTATGCGGCAGGAGAGGCAAAACAGTTATAGCGTAATTTCTAAGCGTGTCATATGAACACTGACATCGATGCGCTAAACTCATGCGAAACCCATAGTGGATGGTGTATTTGACCGGTTGAAACCATAGGTTATCTCGTTTATGTCCATTCAGCTGGATCTCATCGATTTTATCAAAAATGCCGCCAGAGAACCTGCGGGTGGTGCCGGCAAGAACCTCTTCGAGGTCCCGGCGGCATCGGAGGCCACGGAACGCGGGTTTGAAAGCGATGTGAGCCGCGCGGTGCACTCCGCACTGGTCATGAGACCGATTTTCGAGCTGGATGCCCGGCGTTTCCGCCAAAGCGACGACAATGACCGCCAGGAAGCCTGGGCCGGAGTCGATGTGCTGTGGCTGGCGTTTGCCGTTCTGGATGTCATCTCGGAGTTGACCGAATACCAGATCGGGGCCACCCGCGAGGAAGTGATCGAAAAAATCCGGCCCCTGGCCCACGGGCAGATCGCCGCCTGCCACGCGACAGTCACCGAGGATGGGCTTTCCGAAGTACTGAACAAAGTCTTTGACCATCTGGTCAACCGGGAAAACAGATACCTCCCCTTTGAATACACCTATTTCGATGGCGCCACGCCACGCTTTCGGACCCGAAAATTCTGGCTGATCAAAACCGTGTATACCGGTGAAGGCCGGGAAGCCCTTTACGCGTTGACCGACGAAGGTTATGCCGCTTATTTCGGGTTGCACGAGACAAGCGCCCTGGATGCCGCCGCCATCGGAAACTTGAGAATCAAGCTGCTCATCGAACGGGGCAAGGTGGATGACGCCATATCGGTGGCCGACCAGAACCGCAAGCAATGCGCCCGAAAAACCCAGGAGGTCGAAAATACCCGGCGGATCATCCAGCGAAACATCCACTCGGTGGATTTCAATCAGGTGCATGCGCTTGCCGAAGAAGGCATCCATCAGGCCACGGAAATCCAAAAAGAAGGCGGTCGCCTGCACAACATGGTGCTCGAAAACCTCCAGAAGGCCAGGGGGCAGCGGCACTCGATGAAGTTAAATCACCTGGCCGAGCTTCTCGAAGGGCTAAATCACTTTTTGATGAAGCTGTCCGGAGAGCTGCAGCGCCTGCCTGAAGACTATCACCGCCATAGCCACAAGCTTTTCCGGCGCCGATCCCTGGGGGCCTTTCCGCCCATGGAGGACGTGGTGCACCGGGTATGTCAACTGGCCCAAGACGATGCCGCCCGGGTGGGCCGAGAGTTTATCGCCAGAGTCGATGCCCCCGTGCGCCGGCCCCTGTTTGACCCGGCCGCGGTCATCGAAGCCTGCGACAGGGCCCTGGAGCGTCAAAACGTTCCCGGCGACCGGGAACAGACGATTCTGGAAATCGACGGGAAACCCATCGCCAAATTTTCGCCTGAATTAACCGAACCCCTGATGAAGCAGGCCTTTTCAACCCTTCATATCGCCGTCCAGCGCAAGGGGCATGTGCTTCTCAGCCAACTGCTGGCGCAAGCCGTTGAATCGGCGACGGAGGATCTGTTTCCCGTGGCCGTTGCCATGGCGGTGTTTCAAAGTGTCGTGGAGCCCGGGGTGGCCCGAAAACACGGGATCCGGGCAGCCATCGCAGGCTATGGGACGCGCATCGGGGTCTATCTTTGCGCCGGGCGCCGGTATCGGGGCCATGAACTGGAATTGAGTGTCCGGGCACCGTCGGTTTCACGGGCGGCTGGAGGAAGTTGATGGAATCAGAGACGATGTATGAGGCCGTCAGGCTCATTTATCTGAGTCTGAACTACAGCAGCGGAGGCAAAAAAATCGTCAGCCGTCAAAGCGCCGAGATGGAAACGCTGGTTCAGCGGTTTCAAGCCGACGCGTCCTTTCGCCAGCTGGTTGAAGACGGGCTCAAAGCCATGGAGCTTAGGCTTCTGGCCCTGGAGGACAACGGGCTCCGCCTGTCTGCCAGAGGCGTGGAGAGTTTTTTTGCCTCCACCTTGACCGATTACTCCAAGCTGCTGGCCCGAAGCGACCTCAAGGCCGCAGACCTGCTGGTGGTCCACTGCGCCATCGCCTATGCGTTTTTCCCCACCGAGGCGGATTTTGACCTCCCGGTGGAAGACCTGGGGGTTATTGTGATTTCGGATGTCATCGATATCCTCAGGCGATTCTCCAGGGCCGAGGAAACGCTTTCCGCTGACGACGACCGGTTTCATCCCCAGACCCGGACGGTGGCCCAAAGGCTG
Source organism: Desulfobacterales bacterium (assembly GCA_046704125.1). Classification (GTDB taxonomy): domain Bacteria; phylum Desulfobacterota; class Desulfobacteria; order Desulfobacterales; family JBJKSK01; genus JBJKSK01. The sequence continues at coordinate 4,771 of JBJKSK010000514.1, forward strand.
CGCGAAATTCCCGAGGACAACCCGGACCGGCTTCGCGCCGGCGCCGGAAACAACTGGGTGGACCTGGTCAGCCGGGTCATCGAGCACATGGCCGACACCGGCTATCTATTGGTTTTCGAGGACACCCCGGGAGAGGTGGAGTACTGGCCCACCCCGGGCTACCAGACGGCCATGAGAGAAGGCATTATCTATTCGTTTCATGCGTTTCGCGATCTTTTAGAACACCCGCCACAGGAAGAGCAAGCCCAGCTGTCGGCGCCTGCCGCCGAACAAGGGGAACAGGATGTATCGGCTTTGTAAGATATTTATCAGCGATATCACCGCAGGAGAAAACATCCTGCAAAACGGCCTCGTGCCGGTTTTCAAAGAAAACGGGATGGCCGATCACGGCGTGCTGTTTGCCGCCAACGGAACTTGCAAGACTACCCTTCTTTCATTTGTCCTAAGCGTCTTTTGTCCGGATCAGCGCCGGTTTGTCCAGCATCTGCAGTCCGGCGGGGACAAGACGTTAGAGCAGTACCTCATCGCGGGACGCCCGGCCGTGGTGGTTCTGGATCTGGTAACGACACTGGCCCCGACGCTGTTTGAGGCCGAGCCGGTGGACCATCTGTGCATCGGCCAGCTGTTGTATCGGCACCGGAGCGCTCCCGACAAGATCGACCGGGCCTATTTCATTGCCCAGTCCGCCGGTTTTTTCGACCATCTGCACCGTCAATGGACCCAGCTGCTGCGCCGGGACCAGCCTTACAAGGCTGTCCGGGATTTTCTGGCCCCGGTCGTGCAGCAGACCACCTCCCAAAAGGAATGGACCGAAAACCTGGACAGGCTGGGGCTGGACCCGTGGCTGATCGATCGGCAAATCGATTTTGCCCGGACCGAAGGGGGCATCAAGGATACCTTCAAGTTTCGCTCTGAACCGGAGTTTTTAAGCTTTTTTCTCGGCTGTGTGGCCGATATGAATGCCGCCGCAACCCTTCGGCAGACCATCTCCCAGTCTCTGCGGAAAATGGCCGACCGCCCCCGCAAGAAAGCCCAGTTGCACGCGGCCCTGGATCTCAAACAGCGGCTGGCCGCCTTTGACGGCATGGCACAGCTTTGGCAAACCTCCCGCGAGGCCCTTTCCGGATGGCGTATCCGGCTGGGGGAAGCCGCCCACCTGCTAAATGCCGCTGACCGGCAGGCCATGGAGCGTGCAGAGGATATATCAGCCGCCTGCCAGGAGATCGACTGTCAGCAGAAACAGGCCCTGGTGCAAGCCGAAACCGCGGCCGCCAACCAACTAGCGGTGGAACGCTTTCGCCTGACCCGATCCATCGAAACGCAGACAGGGCAGCTTGACCAGGCCAAAGCGGATCTGGCCGGGTTCCGGGAAGAGGAATTGGCCCTGAAGGCGGCCGGCGACATCGCCGAAATCCGGAAAAAGCAGACCGAGGTCAACAGCAAGCAAGCCGCGCTGCTTGCCGCCGGTGAGGAACTATCGCCTGTTTTGTGCCATGTGGACCTGCTCGCGGCCCAATACCATGCGCGGCTCGAAGCCGATCGACGTGGCGTGAAAGAAAAAATACAGGCCCTTAAAGCCCAAAAGCAGGAGGCGAAAGGCAAGCTGCAAACCGCCGAACAGTGCAGCCGATCGCTTCGGGAACACGTCGAGGCCTTGGGCGCAGAGATTAGCCGTATTCAAGCCCGCATCGCCGTGGCGGAGCAGAGCCGGAAAGCTCTGGAGATAGACGATACTGAAACCCCCGATGACGCCCGGAAACGGCTTCTGGACGGCACGAAGCGGTTAAACGACAGGATCCATGTGGCCCAAGCCGCCATGGCCACCACAGACCGGGAGATCCGGGAGATCCGACAGCGGTGGCGCCAGGCCCAGCGAGATCTTCTCGACCGGGAACAGGCCCTCAAGGGCCACCGGCAGCGCATGGAGCTGGAACGTCAAGACCGCAACCAGCTTCTATCCGACGCCCATCTGAGACGTGTGGCCGGAAACGATGATTTTGAGCCCGGTTCGGCGGAACTCGTTTCTCGCCTCGACGATGCCCTGGCCAGAAGCCGGGATCGGATGGCGGAAAAACAGCAGCGACGTCTGGAAATTGGGCAAGAGATCCAACGCCTGGCCCACACCCAATCCCTGGCCGTCGACGCGCAGACCCAGAAGCTGATCGCTTACTATCACGGTGAGGGCTTAAGCGCCGGGGAACTCAAATCCTTTCCCGAATACCTGGCCGGGCTCTACGAAGACCCCCAGCAGATCGCCGCATTCATCGAGCGGGATCCGGGGCGTTTTACCGGCCTGATGGCAGCCACTTCAGACGTCATCGAAAAGGTCGGTCAACTGCCGTCTCCGGAATTTCTGCACCGGCCGGTGGTGATCTCCAAGCCATGTCCTTTGGCCGAGGCCCCAGAAACCGATCAGACCGTGATCCGGCCCAAGGACTGCGCGGTCTATACCCGGGGCCACATGGAAAAGGTCAAGGCGCTTTTAGAAATCCAGTGGGAGGCGCTGGACCGGGAAATCGAGCAGGATCAGGTGATGGTCAGCGGGATGGAACGCTCCAGCCGGCTGCTGCACCGATACCGGGAGCAGTTCCCGGAGCGGGCCGTCGTGACGGCGCTGGCTCACCGGATCCAGGGGCTGGAAGCCGCCGTGGCCGCCTTGACCGATGACATCCATGCCGCGGACACCCTCGAAAACAGCCTCATGGAGCAGAAACACGCCCTCGAAACCGACACCAAGGCCTTTATCGTTGATCTCACCCTGTTACAAGAGCAACTCCGCCGGGTGATGGCCTGGATCGAAGAAAACACCGATTTGGAAAGCTGGTACCGGGAAAAGGAGGAGAAAACCGCCCTTCGGATTGAAACGGGAAACCATCTCGACGCCCAAAGTGAGGCTATCCGGGAAATCCAGAAAACCTTATCCCGATGCTCGGCCGGCCTCCAGGGCTTGGATACCCAACTCAACGGACTGGACGAACAAGCCGGCGATGTGCCCCGGCCCACCCGATCCTTGTCGGAAAGCGACCATCAGGCGGCCCTGGCCCTGGATCTGAAAACCATCCGCAAACTCTTTCTAGACGCCACGGCCGATCAGCATCGCCTGGCCAGCCAATTGGGAATCGAAGCCCTTGAAAAGGATCTCGATGCGCTTCGGGCCGGTTTGAGCGTTGTGCAGACGCACCTGGATATTTTCTTCCGGGATCACTCGTGCAACATGGACGCCGCCGAGAAATGGGCGGGCCAAAGCGCCTCAGAGCGCGGCAAAAGGCTCCAGAAGGTGTCTGAAAGCATCGATTCGCTACGTGAAACCCGAATTCGTCTGGAATCCGATTTGAAATATGCGCTCAAAGATCAGGAGCGGATCACCCAAGCGCTGAAGACAAAGGCCGCCGACGGGTTTTTTCCGGATATCGACACCGATGCGCTGTCCAATCAGGACCCCGACGGGTGGCTGCACCGGTTCAAAAACCAGGAAATGCGGCATCGCCAGGAGCATCAGCGGCTCTTGCTCAGGCTCAAGGCCTTTGAACAACAGCGGGATTCGCTGCGGCAGTGGCATCAGGAGGTGAGGCTGGGCATGGAAAAAATCAGTTCCTACGAATCGCTGTGGGACAAGGGGTCGCCTCGGGACAACTGGCCGGATATAGGGCTTGGGGACCGAGACGATGTCGATGTCCGAGCGGTGGGAGCGTTTCGGGACCGGTTAGCCGATATGATCGCCCGGGAAACTGCAGAGCACCAGGT
>JBJKSK010000515.1:0-6025 GCA_046704125.1 Desulfobacterales bacterium
CGATCGCCCCTGGTTTGCTGATGCCGGTGCCCGGAGCCAAATTGCCCCGAAGCACGGCGAGTCCGTCCGCCGCCATGAACGAAGCATTGAGGGGTCTGATAATATCTTTATTTTCCGGGAACTTGTATCGGTATCCGGCGAGGTTTTCGCCCAGGGTTCTGCCCGTGGCGGTCCGCGCCTGTAGATGCATCAGGGGGCGCAGTTGCTCCATGACCCGCGGGACACCACCTGCCATGAAGAAGGCCTCCATATCGGCCGTGCCGGAAGGGTTGACCCGCGCTACCTGGGGAGTGGTCCGGCTGAAGCGGTCAATCATGTCCAGCACATCCAGATCCAGCTCCGCCTCGTAGGCCAGGGCGATCAAATGCAGCACGGCATTGGTAGAACCGCTGATCCCGAGACAGACGCGGACGGCATTTTCCATGGCTTCGACGGTGATGATTTCCCGTGCGCAGATCCCTTGGTCAACCAGTCGGCAGATCGCCAGGCCACTTTCCTGAGCCAGTCGCAACCTGTCCGGATAAGTCGCCGGTATTAAGGCGCCGCCCGGAAGCGTCATACCCAGCGCCTCGGAAACACAGCCCATCGTGTTTGCCGTTCCCAGAAAGGCACAGGAGCCGCACGATGGGCAGCACAACGATTCAAGATCCTCGATACAGCCCTGATCGATCCGCCCGCGCTTGAGCATCCCGAGCGCTTCCGAGGGGGTGGTTATATCTGATTTGCGGCCGTCGAATACAATCCCGCCCAGCATCGGCCCGCCGGGGACCAGCAGAGCCGGGATATCGAGCCGGGCCGCCGCCATAAGCATTCCGGGAACGATTTTATCGCAGGAGCCGAGAAGAACAATTCCATCCAGTTGATGGGCTTGGACCATCAACTCTATTTCACTGCAGATGATTTCCCTGGAGGGCAAAATGTAGTGCATGCCGGCATGGCCCTGAGCAATGCCATCGCAGGCGGCCATCAGACCGAACTCGACGGCGGTGGCCCCCCCCCGGTAAATGCCTCTCTTGACGTATTCGGCGACTTGCCGCAGATTAAAATGACCGGGTACGAGGGTGTTCCATGAATTGGCGATTCCGATGATCGGTCGGGTCAGATCGTCATCCGAATATCCCATGGATTGGTACACCGCTCGGTTCATGGCATATTCGGGGCGCTTGAGAATCTGCGCGCTTCGTTTCGATGGTGGTTTCATCGGCCTGTCCTGGAATTCGCGAGGGGTTCTTTATAGTTTGCGATCCGGGTTGAAATTTCATCAACGGTTTTGAGCACAAGGGCTTTCAAAGTGGAAAAAGCGGTATCAAACCGCCCCTTCGGTGCCGAAATGCTGACCGCGGCAGCAACACCCCGCAACGGGTCCCGGACCGGCCCGGCAATGCACTTCAGGCCGGTTTCGATCTCCTCATTGTCGATCGCATATCCCTGCTTGCGGATGCATTCGAGCTCCTGGAGCAGACTTTGGATATCCGTGATGGTGTTTGGGGTAAATCGGGGTAAGCCTTTTTCCAGCACGATCTGTTCCAGATCTTCAGGAGGCAGCGCGGAAAGCAGTATCTTTCCTACTCCGGAACAGTGGCAGGGGAGTTTTGTCCCGACTCGTGAGATCACCTGCAACACCTTTTTACTTGGGATTTTTTCCAGATAGAGGGCTTGACCGCGGTCCATCACGGCCAAGTGGACGGTCTCTTCGCATTCTTCGTTCAATCGCAGCAAAAGAGGTTGGGCAATCTTGCGTATCAGTGTATGTGACTCGGCCAGGGTGCCCAAGTAGTAGAGTCCGAAGCCCAACTTATATTTCTGGCTCTCCGGGTCCTTCTCCAGATAGGCCACATCTTCCAGGTTCTTGATGATCCGGAAAATGGAGCTTTTGTTGTAACCCAAGAGCGTGCTGATCTCCGTAATGGAAAGCGCTTTTCTCTGCTCGGTAAAAAGCCCCAGGAGTTTAAACGTTTTTTCCAGGACTTTTATGCTGTAATTTGTGGTCGTAGGCATAATCGTTCTTTCGCGTAGATATTCTGCCATTCTGAATTAATGACCGATCCCTTTCAGGACAGCGTGCCTGCCACATAGGTGAAAACGACCGGCCTCCGATGGCACAAGACATTTTCGCCCAAGCGGTCTCTGGAGGCCATATTCACGATCAGCAGAAACCGGCTTGTGCCGTGAAAACACTAAGATGCCGCAAGCGCCCCCGTACCCAGAGCCCGCAAATTCAGATCGATCAGGGCTGGCGGGAAACTGCTCTTGATCTCTTTCTCAACGTCTTCGAGGTCGACCGGTATGATCCTGGTTGCGGCCAGCAGACCCAGCATGATGATGTTGGCTACAATCGGTGCTCCCAATTCCATGGCAAGACGTCCCGCATCGATCTGCCAGCAATGACGTGAAAGCGACTGTATAGTGCCCAGAAGTTTCGCTGTATCCGGGTAATTGAATTCCCCTGCCAGGACACCGATCGGAAGTACCGGTTGGGTGTTGACGATGCAGGAAACTTCCGGGTTGCCATATTTACAGATGATTCTCAGGGCCTCGAGCGGCTCCAGACTCAAGATCAAGTGGGCATGGCCCTCGGGGATCAACGGGCCGTAATTTCTTTTTTTTGAAACCCGCATACTGCTAAAGACCGGCCCTCCCCGCTGGGCGGCTCCGAAGGTTTCACCGATATTGATGAGGTAGCCTTTGTCGTTGAGGATCTTGCCGATCATCCGTGACAGCCGGATATTGCCCTGTCCGCCGATGCCGCCGATGATTAGATTTAAAGGCTCTGCCGGGAGACTCATGCTTCAGCTACTCCTCTTTTGAAATTGCGTTAAAGGGACAGGTTTCGGTGCAGACTCCGCAACCCGAGCAGATATCTTCCCTTATGACCGACTTGTCGGTTTCGGCGTCCACCACCAGAGCGGGGCACCGGAATTCCCTTGAACAGATGCCGCACGATTTTCCCCGGCAACGATCTGCATCAAGGGCCATCCGGAAGGTTTTTGCATTTTCGGTTTTCATGCGCAGGATCTCGCATTGCCTGCGCAGGACCAGCACCCGCACCCCATCGGCCTGCTTGAGGAGGGCCCGCATGGTTTTGGTGGTGCCGCGGATGTCAAACGGGTCGCTGACCGCCACGTCAGCCCCGATCGAACGGCAGAGGCCGACGATGTCGATCTGCTGTGAGGCCCCACCCATCGCCGTAGACTTTGTGCCGGGATGAGGTTGAAAACCGGTCATTGCGGTGGCTGAATTATCCAAGATGATTTGGACCATGTTCGAACGATTGTAGACCGCGTTGATCAGCCCGGGGATGGAGCCATGGAAAAAGGTTGAATCCCCGCAGATGGAAACCACCGGCTGATCGAAGCCGAACCGGGTCAGTTGACCGATGCCGCTGGCAAGACCGGTGCCGGAACCCATGGCGTGGAGCAGTTTCATCCGGCCTTTGCCGCCTGGAAAGATGTCCAGGGTATAGCAACCAATGTCACCTGTGACATAGACATTGCGGCCATCTTTTTTAATCGCTTTTTCAAGGGCCCAAAAACTTGCCCGATGGGGGCAGCCCGCGCACCAGGTCAACCCTCTTGGAATCACCAGGTCCTTGGCGGCTGAAGCCACCTGGGCTTCATAGGCGGCGGGCCTTGGTCGGATAGACACGTCGAACAGGGATTCCAGCGCTGAAAGGACCCTGTCTGGAGTGATTTCTCCAAACAACGGGATATGCCCGGATTCCTTGCCATAAACGGCTAGCCCGCTATCTGAGGTATGTGCCAGGGCTGCCTTGGCGTGTTGTTCGACAAACGGATCGACTTCTTCGACGACCAGTATTTTGCTCGTTCGCTTGAGGTGATCCCTCACCATCCCGGCCGGAAAGGGCCACAGGGCGCCCAACTTCAGAATTCCGACCCGATCCGTCAGAGCCAGAATCTCTGCGGCTTCCTTCGAACAGTAATAGCCGCTTCCGCTGCACAAAATCACCAGATCAGGCCGTTGCGGGCCTTCGTAGGTGTTAAACGGGGCGGTCTCAAAGCGGGTCTTGATTTTTTGGAGCTTTTCGATAAGTGCGGCGTGTTTGACCCGGCCCAGGTAGGGAGTCAACAGGGCGGACGTATCGAGCAGGGGTTTTCTATTAAATTCCGGCACACTGCCCATCTGCACCATTCCGCTTGCGTGAGAAAGCCGCGTGTAGCCTCGAAAGAAGACGACCGTCTTGAATTCTTCGGAAAGCGAAAAGGCCCATTGGACCATATCCTTGGCTTCCTGAATGGTCGCCGGCTCCAGAAGTGGCGCTGAAGAGAATTTGGCTAACCAACGGGAATCCGTTTCATCTCCGCTGGAATGGGCGTCCGGATCGTCACAGACGATATTCACCATCGCCCCGCCGCGATCTCCGAGCCCCGTGTAGCTGAGATGGGTCAAGAAATCCAAGGCCACACTGAGCCCGGCATTTTTCATCGCAGCCAGGGATCTCATTCCTGCGATCGCCGCCGCTGCGGCAGCTTCGGTGCCCACCTTTTCGTTCGTCGACCATTCTGCATAAATGTTCAGCGATTTTGCGGCTTCGGCCATATTCTCGACGATTTCGGATGAAGGGGTTCCCGGATATCCGGCGGCAAACTGGACGCCGCTTTCTATCGCTCCCCTGACAATTGCTTGGTTTCCCATCATAAACTGCCGGATGTTGGAGCGGTTTTGATCAAAAATAGACATGGAATTTTCCCTTAACGGCTATACGTGGAAAAGAGCAGAAAGATGAGTTTGACTGGCTTATTGTTTCACATCGTGAAACCTAAATTTTACTAAGTGCAACTTATCCCATCTCGTGGTCTTTAGCAAGTTTTTTTTATCAAACCCAACTCAACGCTTGATTTTTTACATCTTATGGATATTTAAGGTTTTATAGATCAGGTAGGGTTGTCGTTCCACCCTCTCGACGCTTAAGAAAGGTCCCCCTTCGGATGCGCCAACATTGCCCTAAGATTTTTGTACAATCGACACTTTCGGTGTATGCTTTGCGGGGATTTTTGCGCCTGATGCCTCTTTGCCACTGTAAGGGCTCTTCCAGGAGTTCGGTACGTTCACGCGCAGACATGGAATCGATTATCCCATGCAATTGGAGAATCGTTGGATCTGAAGGGTTCATAAGGCACAACGTTTGGTCATCGCTCTGGATTTTATAGCGGTAATTCTGGCGGGCATTCAAAACCGGTGGTAACATAAAGTATTTATAGGTGAATGTAAGCTATTTTTGACTGAACACTTGAGGCGGTAAGGTGTGGCATGTCTAAAAAACCAGCTAATGGGAAGCAGTATCCGCAGGTCGCAGGTTTGACGCCGAAGCCGGACCTATCGGATCAGATCAACCCCGACGTGCTTTTCGAAAAAGCCCCCCTGGCGATGTTTATCGTGGACCGCGATCGCCGTTTGTGCCGACTGAACGAAGCGGCAGCCGCCATGGCCGGCCGTGTGCAGGAATCCTCCATCGGGCTGCGGGGAGGTGAGTTTTTCCGTTGCATCAATGCCTTCGACGATCCCCGCGGTTGCGGCTACGGCCCGGCATGCGAATCCTGTATCATCTGTCAAACGGTTTTGGAGACGTTTCAGACCGGTCTGGACCATCGATCCGTGGAGGCATCGATTCCTTTGGGCGGTGAAGATGGAATCCGGGAACTATGGGTTCTGCTTTCCACGGCCCTCGTTAAACTCCCCGATGGGGATGGCGTATTGGTATGCCTGAAAGATATCACCGGTCGCAAGCGTGCCGAAGAAGCCCTGCGGCAAAACGAACGCAAATTCAAACTCGTCATGGAAACCATCGAGAACGTATTCTGGATGAGCACCTGCGATGTCAGTGAAATGCTTTACGTCAGTCCCGCCTATGAAGTTCTTTGGGAACGCTCGCTTGAAAGTCTTTACCGGACACCCGAATCGTTTGTGGAGGCGATTCATCCCGATGACCGCGACAGGTATTCACAGGTGTTGGCCAATTATCATATGAAAGGCAAACCCTATGAATGCGAATACCGCATCGTCAGGA
>JBJKSK010000516.1:0-6080 GCA_046704125.1 Desulfobacterales bacterium
ACAAAAAATCCATGGGGATGACGGCGATGCCCCGTGATGCGAATTTTCGGGGAATGCCCATATGCGCTTCCTGGGCAAAACCATTGTAAGGCCTTGCAAAAATCACCACGGCAATTTTTTCCGGATCGGCTTCAAGCTCGGCAAGCGTCTGCCGCCCCAGGCGCTTCATCTCGGCCAGACAGGATTGCTGCCGTTCAAGGGCTGCGGCAAACGCCGATCGGGCCTCCCGGCGGCTCACGCCGAGTTGTTTGCCGGCCTCCATCATGGACTCTCGGGCATGTTCCAGGCCGTTTCGCAGGTCCAGTTTCGTTCGGATCACCCGGGTTCCCGATGCGGCCAGAGAGGCCAGCGCCTCTTTAAAAGTGGTCTGGAGATAAAACGGCTCTCCCTGAACCAGAGGACACAGCTGCGCAGGCTGGTGCCCGTTTAGGCCGGGGATCGACTTAAAGTGGGGTAAAAATATAAATTGCGGCTTTTGTGCGATCAATGCGGCGAAAAACCCATGGGCCTGTTCCACGGGATAGCAGAAGGCTGCATTTTTTTGATCGATCCCATCTCTTAAGATTCTATCGGGCAGCACGGGTGCAAACCCCAGTTGCCTGAAAAAGTGGGCATACAAGGGATAATAGGTGTTGACCAGGAAACTGCGGTTGATGCCCACCTGGCCTCGGTAGGCGCTTGAATCGCAGCCGAGCGAAGACGGGGCAAACGTCTCGAAAACCAGGCGTTGACGGAGTCGGACCAGGTCGAGTTTTTCCGTGTCGCAAACAATTCGGCGTCTGAGATTGACATACCGGTTACAGGCTCCGCCGAAAGGAAACAGTTTGCCGTCGATTCGAATCCGGGCGATGTTACACCTCAGATCGCAGCGCTGGGCTCCGCCACGGCACACAAACGCCTTTCCGTAGCCCACCTCCCGGTCGGCCAGCGTCTGAAGGTCAAAACGCTGCGGGAGCATCTTACCGGAATCGAGGCGATCCCGGATCACCAAAGCGGCTCCAAAAGCACCCATAAGCCCAGGTTCTGGAGGCACCACCACGGGTTTTCCCACCAAGGCCGCCATGGCCAACGGGACCGCCCGGTTGTAGCAGACCCCTCCTTGCATAAACACTTTTTCGCCCACGGGCCGGTTGCCCTTGACCCGGTTGGTGTAGTTCATGCAGATCGAATAGACCAGGCCGGCAACGATGTCTTCCCTGGACACGTTCTCGTGAATGGCGGTTTTGATGTCAGAGGCGATAAAAGCCGCGCACTGATCGTTGAAATTCGGCGGGCAGCGCCCCTCAAGGGCCGTGTCCGCTATTTCCTCCATGGCCAGTCCGAGGGCCTCGTGAGCCGACTCTTCCAGAAACGACCCGGTACCGGCACTGCAGGCCTCGTTCATCGCGTAATCCGATGGCACCCCATTGGTGATATAGGTATATTTGGCGTCTTGACCTCCGATCTCGAAGATCGTGTCGACTTTGGGATCGAAATGCACGGTGGCGGCCGCATGGGCCACAATTTCGTTGATCACCCCATCGGTAAAGGCATGCAGCCCCGCGATCTGACGGCCCGAACCGCATACCCCGAGTCCCACGATGGAAATGCGGGTCGGATCGATGCAAAGCGCGATCTGACGCTCAATTTCCCTGTAACATCGTCTGGAGGCGGCCACCGGATCCCCGTTTGTCCGCAGGTAAACAGAGGCCAGCATGGCGGCGTCTTGACGTCTGGTCAACACCGCCTTGGTGGTGGTGGAACCCACATCGAGGCCGAGAATGCAGACATCGCCGGATCGAATCGTTCCGGTCTCCATGGTCTTAAACTCCACCTGGTCGGCAAAATCGACCAAGGGCGCCAGGGTGTCAAAGGAGCTGTAATGTGTGGTAAACAAACGATCTTTTCCGGGAAACGATGCGGTGGGATGTTTCATGGACCACAGAGCGGCTCCCAGGGCTTCGAAATAAGTCGCGGCCTCAGGTACGATCAGGTTGTGGATCTTATCCCGCAAATACTGTATCATCATCAGGTTCCGGGTCATTCCGCCGGTAATCATGATATCGCGATGCGGGACTTTTTTCAGTAGTTCAAGGATCTTTGCAGCCATCATCCGGCACAGACCGGCAGTCACCTTGGATTTTGGCACGCCCTTGTTGGTGGCATGGGTGCAATCGGACTTGCAAAACACCGAACATCGCCCCGAAACCACGTATGGTTCAGGGTCGGCGGCCCACAGGGCGGCTTCCGAAAGGCTGACGTTCATTCGACGAAGTTGCTGCAGGAAAAACTCGCCAGTGCCAGACGCGCACTTGTTTCCCGTCAACACATGGGCGATGCGGCCGGTACTGTCCAGCACATAGACCATAAAGGTTTCCCCACCGGCGGACACCACCGCCGTACAGTCGACTCCCTGAGGCTTGACGAAACGATAGGCCTCCTCCACGGCCTCGGGCTCGGAAATGGTTGTGAGGTTGAGAAAACTGCGAAATTTGCGGCCGGTAGCCGCCACCCGATCCAGTTGCCCGACATTTAGTTCATCCAGAGCCTTAGTCAGTGCCTTTCGGGGGTCGCCTTCGTGCGTATAAAGGGCATGATCGATAATATGAGGCGCCAACGGCTGACCGGAGTCGGCACCCGAACCATCGGGATCCATCCCCAACCGCACGATCGATATGGTGGACGCACCCATGCATATTCCAAGATAAGTCAGTTTGTTATCCATGTTTTCCTTCAGGACAGAGCTGGTGTCCGCGCATTCAATTCAATTCAAAACACAAAAAATCAAAGTTGAAAGCATTGCCTGATTTTTGAACAATCCGAACCTGGAAAGCAAGTATTATTTCGTACCGGGGAAAGATCGTTTTGGCTTTAAAAGGACCCCTAAATGAAAAAACAGCACGGGCGCCAAAAGCAACTCGTAAAAAAAGACCCGATCTTGAAAAAGATCGGGTCTGTGCATGGCGTGTTTCTTCTTATCCGCCGGCGACCGTTACCTGACGTGCCACGGCTTTTTGCGCCCAGGGCAAGGTCAATCGCAGCATGCCGTTCTCGAGTCTGGCATGGATTTTATCCTGGTCGATGGCATCCGACAGGGTAGACTGGCGATAGTATTTTCCTGAGTTGCGTTTTAACTATCATTACTATACATTTTTTATATGAAAAGTAATGATTCCCGCTTCTCTGTCAAATGGGGTTCAATATTTTTCCGAGAGGTATCATATAGGTTCACCTGCATTTATTTATAATATTGAATAATCAGCTAGTTATTTAGTTTATGATATAGGACTGCCCATGGATTTAGGCTTGACAGAGGAAAGAATCAGAAATATATAAAAAGCATTACTATTTTTGGGTATATCAGGGATAGTGAGAATCATGTCTAATCACGATACCGGCAAGATCGAGGATTTCTGGATGCTAACCGATGCGGCTGATCTGATGGAGCGGCAATCCGTTAGAGCCACGTTTCGGTTGTCAGCGGAATTTATCGAGGCGCTGAGCATCCTTTCCTCTCATTTTGGGATCAAACAGAAATCCCTTTTTGACTATCTGCTGGAAGACTCCGAATCCTTGCAGGGCCTTGCCCGATTTAAACGGCCCAATGCGGTCGCCGTCAAAAGCAGGGTTCAAAAAACGTTTGTGATCAGCAAAAAATCCTTATTGACCATAGAGACTTTGTCCAAAGAATTGTCCGTTTCAAGAGACGACTTGGTCGAGTATGCTATAAAAAGGCTCCTGCCTATCCTTTTAAAGGAACGCCGACTGCAGAAAAACCGGGAGGACGCGCTGTCCAAAATCCAGGAAAAATCAGGCCAATTATTTGAATTATTAAATGAAATTGAAAAAATGGTCGGAAAGCAGGACCCGATTTATCTTTTCTTTGAAGAAGCCTTCGAATCGTACCGAAACGCTTTCAGCGACATAGCCAGTCTGATTGAAAAGGGCCGAAAAATTGCGACATTGTCTCTGGATAAATTCCAGAGATAATCCTTAAGATCCAGGAAGCCTATAGGGATGGCAACGTTTGGCGTTCAAGACAAAAGGGAGTCCCGCTGGCAAGGGCTCCCTTTCTTTTAGACTTACGCTTTTACCCCGATGACCTAACGGGTAATCCTAATCACCAGAAAACCCACACGACCCCGGCGGATGAGAAGCTGCAAGGTATCACCCTTTTTGATCCTGGCGACCTGATCTTGAAACTCCTTGACGGTTTGCACCGCCTGATGGTCCACTTCCTTGACCAGGTCTCCCTGCTGAATGCCGGATGAGTCGGCGGGACTGTCTTCGGCCACATCGGCAACCAACAAGCCCTTCTCCGACTCATCATAGCCAAAGCGCCGCGCGGCCTCCGCCGACATCTCCACTAAACTCAATCCCAGGTTGTCGTCGGCGGGCTGCTCCTGCCGGGTTTGCAGGGCGGTGTCCTCTCGTTTGGCAAGCTTGACGGATAGCGTCTTTTCCTCGCCATTGCGCAGCACGGTGATCTTGGTGACCTTTCCCACGGGTGTGTTGGCAATTAATCGGGACAGATCCCTGGCGGAGGACACGCTCTGGCCATCCACGGCCAAGATGATGTCCCTGGTTTTAATCCCCGCCTTGTCGGCCGGATCTCCCTTGTATACCTCGGTAACCAGCACGCCTTTTTTGCCTTTGTCTCCATAGTAGTTGGCCAGATCATCGGTGAGGTCCTGGATTCCGACACCTATCCAGCCCCGCGTCACTGTTCCTTTTTCTTTCAACTGAGTGATGATGCTCTTGGCCATGTTGATGGGAATGGCAAATCCGATGCCCTGGCCCTGGGCGATGATAGCCGTGTTGATGCCAATGACCTGCCCGTCCATGTTGATCAGCGGCCCGCCGCTGTTACCCGCATTGATCGAGGCATCGGTCTGGATGAAATCGTCATAGGGTCCGGACCCAATGATGCGTCCCTTGGCGCTGATGATACCGGCCGTGACGGTCTGCTCGAGGCCGAAAGGGCTTCCGATGGCCAGCACCCAGTTGCCCACGGCCATCTTGCTCGAATCCCCAAGGGGCAGCGGAATGAGGTCCTTGGAGGCGGGGATCTTGATCAAAGCCAAATCGGTGTTGGGATCCCGTCCCACCACGGTGGCATTATATTCCTTATCGTCAGCCAGTTTAACTTTGATTTGATCCGCGCCATCGATGACATGGTTGTTGGTAACGATATAGCCTTGCTTGTCGATGATAAATCCGGAGCCCAGGCTGCGCTGCTTGTATTCCCGATCGGGATCGTTTCGTAAAAAGGGTTTAAAAAAATCATCGAAAGGATTCTGATCGCTATACGGGTTACCAAAAAAATGCCGAAAGACGCGCCCGCCCCCCTTTATGTTCTTGACCGTGCGGATGTTGACAACAGCCGGTCTGGCCTTTTTCGCCAGTTGCGTAAAATTAGCCGGCACCATGGCCACATCCGCAGCAAGTCCAGATGCCGGGCCGAAGGCCCCGACAAGGGCGAAAGCGGTAACGGCGACCGCCCATTTTTCAATACGTTTAAATGGCCTCATTTTTTGATAACCTTTCTGTAAGGATATACCGCGATATGATGGTGGGTATTGGTCATCAAACCAAAATAACCGGAAAAAACACAATTCCTTTCCCCGCCTTTTTGTCCGGAAAAACGCAAGGAAGGCAACAAGCCAGGATAAATGAACACATAAAGGAGATAAACCGGGCAACTTACGGAATAGTGATCTAAATATGATTAAATGGTAATCCATCACAGATAGGTCGTCAACAATTGGACACCGGAATCAATTTTTCGCTGGTTTTCCCGTCATTTTTTGGGCTGCCTGTACAAGGCAAGGTGACGGTGAAGGTGGAACCCAACCCAGGACGGCTGGTCACGGCAATATCACCTCCGTGGCCCCGGGCAATGGCCCGGGCCAGACTCAAGCCCAGACCCGATCCGGTCTGGGATCGGCTTTGATCGCAGCGATAGAACCGGTCAAAAATATGAACCAGTTCAGATGGGGCCATACCCACGCCATTGTCCATGACGGTTAGCGTCAGCGGCTGCGCGCCGCCGCCGGCCACGGCCACGGTCACCGTGCCGCCGGCAGGCGTGTATTTGATGG
>JBJKSK010000517.1:0-4532 GCA_046704125.1 Desulfobacterales bacterium
CGTATAGGGTTTTTGAACATACCGCCCGGCACCCAGTCGCTGAGCCTCTTTGACCCGATTGGTCTTCGAAAAGCCACTGGCGATAATCGCCTTCTGCCCGGGGCAAATCGCTGCCACTCGGCGATAGGTCTCCAGCCCGTCGAGACCAGGATCCATGATCATGTCCAAAACCAGCAGATCCACCCTGCGTTGCTCCAAAATAGACACGGCCTCCTCGCCACTGGACGCGGTTAAAACCAAATATCCCAGTTTTGTGAGCATCTTGGATGCAACCCGCCGCTGCTCGGCCATATCGTCGACAACCAGGATGGTCTCACCCCGTCCCATATACTCTCTATACGAGAAGTTTGTCTTCTGGTGGGGCATCGCTTTCCGGGTGACGGGCAAATAGAGGGTAAAGGTCGTGCCGCGTCCATCGACGCTTTGGACGTCGATATGGCCCCGGTGATCCTTGACGGTTCCCCAAACCACGGCCAGCCCCAGGCCGGTGCCGCTTCGGCCCATGATTTTCTTGGTGTAAAACGGCTCGAAGATCCGTTCAAGATCCTTCCCGGAAATCCCCACCCCGGTATCACTCACGCTTATCACCACATAATCACCGGCTTGTATCTCGTCATAGCCTCTCACTGGATGATCGATGTGGACATTTTGGGTACAAAGGCTCACCGTGCCCCCTTCGGGCATGGCTTCAGCGGCATTGGAAACCAGATTCATCACCGTCTTGGACAGCTGAATGGCGGAACCCTCGACGAAAAGCAGCTCAGGTTCCAAATCCTTTTTCACCCGAATCCCCGGGTGAAGAGTGCACAATCTCCCAAACTCGGCACTGGTCAGATATTCGGCAATGACCTGGTTGCAATCCATAACCTGATAGGCGGCCACACCGCGGCGGGCCAGAGTCAGCAGATCATTTACGATGGCAGCTGCCTTTTCGCCTGATTTCTGGATGGTCAGGATTTGGCGTCTCAAGGAACTGTCTGAAGGCAGGTCCATCAGGATCAACTCCGGGTAGCTGACTATCCCTGTTAAAATGTTGTTCAGATCATGGGCGACACCCCCGGCTAGGGTGCCGATGGCCTCCATCTTTTCGGAACGCTGCAGGCGGGCCTCCAGTTGTTTTTTTTCGGCCTCGGCCCGGATCTTTTCAGTGAAGTCCTTGATCGTGCCAATGACCATGGTCTGGCCGTGAAAGGCGAGCAGATCGACATTGATATGGGCCGCTACCCGGGTGTTCCCATCCCTGTGCAGCAGCCTGAAATCGTATTCCCGCGCCACGGCATTGCCGGCCAGGCGCTGCAGATATTTCTCCTTCATCATTTGTCGATCTTCCGGGGCGACAAGATCCAAAAATGGCATGCCGATGATCTCCTCGGGAAGCCATCCGATCATCCGCGCCAAGGCGTCATTGGCAAAACTCACTGAAAAATCCTGAATGAGAAATACCCCGTCCTGTATGTTGTCGATGAGCGTTCGATATCTTTCTTCTGATTCCTGAATACGCAGATTGGCCATGGCCTTATCCGTGATATCGGTGACGGTGGTCAGAAGCCGGCCGTCCTTGAGAAAAACGGCCTGCAAATCGATGATCTTCTCGCTCCCGTCCAGGCAGCGCGCCGGAAAACAGCGGGTCTTGACCACGCCGCCGGTCCCACCCTCTTCCACGGCGTTTTGCCACTGCGCATCGACAGCCTCCCTTGTTTCAGGTTCCGGGTAGGCCTTTTCTAGGACGTCTTGTTTGCTCGCGATATCCGCGATGGTGTAGCCGAACGTGTTCGTAAAAGCCGGATTGACATATTCAAGCATCGAGTCGCTTCCCCGGATGGTGATACCGATGGGCGCATTTTCCATAAAGGTCTGAAACAGCTCCTGGCTCTTTCGCAATCCGGCCTCCGCCTGTCTGCGCTCGCCGATTTCCCGATCCACGGACTCGATCATCTGGTTGGTGACATGCTTGAGCGATTCCAGAAGCGGCACCTTGGACTTCCTGGTGATCAAGACATTAAGCGCCCCGGTGGAAACCCGTTGCAGCACATCCAAATGCTCGGACAGCCCGCTGGTGATTTCATGCAGCAATTCTTCGGTCTCGCCAAAATCTTGCGCGGTCTGGTTGACCAGCCGCTTGAGTTTTGCGATCAGCTTCAGATTGGAGTCCTCGGATATCCGGACACAGGAATCGCCGCTGGCCATTTTCTGAAGCGCTCCGAAAACCTCGGAAAGCCCGATGGCCATCTCCATGCTAACAGCCTCAAGCTCCCCTTCCCGCTCCTGAAGCGAGGCCTCCACGGCAGAAAACTGCTTGGAAAGCATCCGGCAAGTCTGGTTCATCAGATCGGGGGTCATGTTTTGCTTGAAAACCACGCATTCCAGGCACAGCTGCACCTTTTCCAAAAGCGAGCCCTGGATGCCGCTGTGGCACCGGGTGCCGGAAAGCAGCCAGCATATCTGATCTTTTTGCTGAAACACCGGACAGTCCGGTTGGTTGCAGCTTAAAAGTTGCCAACAATTTTTCACTAGCCGCCTCAATTTCCACGGCCCCGTGCCGCCCGGCCAAGCCGGGATAATCCCTCAACATTCATACAACCAGAGGCCATTTGTAAAGAATAATCTCTTACGGGAAACAGTCGATTCCCGTCAATCTTTCTTTGTCACATCGCCCGACCGTCTTATCCAGCAACTTGCGGCAATCCATTGACGAAAAATAGGAACGGGTTGATAGCGCTTTGGGACTCCCGGAAAATAGTCCACGCCCTGTTTCCCGCGGAGATATATATGCTTGCAGGTTACTGCCGGGTCAGTTCCGTTGACAACTTCCAACCAACTGGTCTTCATCGGAATACGCTCTTATTCCGGGAATTCGAATGCCGTCTTTCCGGGGCTCAGATCATTACTGTGGAACCTCATTTCATTTGGCCAATCTGGATATTTGTCCTGTCATTTATATATGCTCTGCCGGTTTTCGAAGTCATCAATTCTTGATTTTGTCGAAGTTATGGGTTTTCGACAACTGGCCTTTCTGGTAAAAGACCCCTTCCGGAACTGCGAAAGGCCACGTCCGGATCGTTTCTGGATAGTGCTAGGCTGAGTCGAACTCGGACATTGTTGTCCATTGATATGCGATACCATACCGCCGGGAATCAGATAAAGGGAGGTCGTCATGAAAATCGTTGTGCTTGGGGCGGGACGCGTGGGCAGCGCCATCATAAAGGATTTGGCCAAAGACACGGATTTTGAAGTGAAGGCAGTCGATGCATCTTCCGAGACTCTGGGCCGGCTTCGGGGTGTCGAGCGCGTCTCCACCTGCCTGGCCGATCTTTCCGTCCGCAGTGAGGTCGCCAAAGTCTTACAGGGGGCCGACCTGGTGGTTGGCGCCGTTCCCGGGCCCATCGGGTTTAAAACCCTCAAGACCGTCCTGGAATGCGGGAAAAGCGCCGTTGACATCTCATTTTTTGAAGAAGATGCCTTCCGGCTGGACGATCTGGCGCGCCAGAAAGGCCTCACGGCGATCGTGGACTGTGGCATCGCGCCGGGATGCTGGAACATCATCGTGGGTTACCATGAGGCGATGATGGATCGACTCCATCGCATCGAGTGCATGGTCGGGGGGCTGCCGGCGGTCCGCACGCAGCCATATGAGTACAAGGCCGTCTTTTCCCCCATCGATGTGATCGCCGAATATACGCGGCCGGCCCGGATCCTGATCGACGGCAAGGTAGTGACGAAACCGGCGTTGTCGGAGCTGAAACGGGAGGATTTTCCAGACGTGGGCACGCTGGAAGCATTTTACACGGACGGCCTGCGAACGCTTCTGACCACCGTCAAAGCGCCTTCCATGCGGGAGAAAACACTTCGCTATCCAGGGCACGTGGAAAAGATCAAGATGCTCCGGGACACGGGATTTTTCAGCGAAACGCCTGTCGACATAAAGGGGGTCAAGGTGTGCCCCATGGATCTCACCGCCAAACTGCTCTTTCCCATGTGGCAGCTGGGCGAGGGCGAAGAGGATCTGACCGTCATGCGCATCGTGGTGGAGGGCGAAAAGGAAGGCCGGCGCCAGACGCACACCTATGAACTTCTGGACCGATACGATCGGATCACGGAAACGACCTCGATGGCCCGAACCACCGGCTACTCGTGCACGGCTGTGGTGCGCCTGATCGCAAGCGGCCGCTACAAGAGAATCGGCATTTCTCCCCCCGAGTTTGTCGGACGGGAACCGGGCTGTTATGAGTTCGTACTCGGGGATCTGGCCAGACACGGCGTGGTCTTCAAAGAAACCGTTTCCTGACGGCGCGGTTCCCCGGACCGATCCAAATCGGATGGCCGAAAATGGCTTCAGCAGAAAATCAGGGCGGGGCAGCCGTGCAAAGGTGAAATACGGCATCGCTTCGGCTGCTGCTGAGCAAGTCGTTTTTACGGATGCGTTTCACGCATACGGAAAAAACACCCCCGGCGTGGGGAGGGAATTTTTACCGCTGTTTAAGAATTCACTCATTTTATTTTTTTTGATTTCACGCTGGTGGTGCAAACCGGAA